>NZ_JAJTMY010000003.1 GCF_021300615.1 Helicobacter anatolicus | reverse complement strand
CTATTTTATTTTTAAGTTTTAGGATTTATTAGAATCTATATTTAATGGTGAAAAAAGATTCCTTAGATAAGAATAAATTTATTCTTATAAATATTTATTTTTATTTTAAATAAAAGTAAGTTCTATGGATTCTTAGGAATAAAAAACTTTAATTTTATTGTTTTGCATATTCCAATAGGTAAAAAATCGATTTTTTCTTTCCCAGCTTTGTAGTCAATTAAAAAATTTTAGCCTTAACCTTGCTTCGCAATTGTCTTGCGACACTTTCAAATTTACCAGCAAAAAATTTATTTTGTGAACTTAGTGTACTAATAACTTTTTGCAATTGCTCATTACTAAGATGATTGATCGCATCAATACATACCTCTTGAAAATCATAATCATCTACAGAACGCATACTATTTTCAAGTATTCTTACATACTTCATCACAATTTGTTTTTCTTCATTGGTTTTTTGGATTTGTTGACGTATTGATGCAATAAGATTGCTTAGTTGCTCCATATTCATACTACGCAAAACATTACGAGAATAAGAACCTGTAAGTCTCATAATTTCTTTGATCATTTCTATTTTTTCTTCACTTTCATTATAAAAACGCTCATAATTTTTTTCCAAATCCTCAGGAGCAAAATTTTTTAGCAATAACAATTTGTTTTTTGCCACCTCTGCCATTTTTGTTACTTCTTTTTGATCATAGCTATTTTGATAAATTTTATAGAGTTTTTTACTATCATGGATAGAATAATATTGCTCCATAAGCGTCCTCCGCTCCTCTTCTGGCAGTTGACTAAAGTTTTTTTCAATCTGATCAAGCCATACAATTTTGTATTGAAAAAACTTAACTTGTAAAGCCTTTTCAATGAGATTTGAAGGAATTTTTTGCACACCATTAAAAAGAAAATATCGCAATTCATCAATACTAAAATCTTCAATAAAATCATCAACAATTTGATAAATTTTTCTGAGATCTTGGTGGACTTTTTTAATTCTTTCTTTGATTTCTTGCAATTTTTGCTGTATTTCTTTATTGTGTTGTATTTGCACAAAAATACCAATATTAGAATCCTCTAATGCACCTTTTTGAAAATCTTGAATTTCTTGCATTACCTGCTTGCTATAATTATTTAGCAATTCCTCATCTGACATTTTTTCTACTTCGCTAGCATTATAACCATTTGCAATCAAAAAAGTCTGCATTGAACTTACAGAAGGTTTATGCATAATATGCCTTAAAAATTTTAATAATATCTCTATGCTCAACCACATCATGTACACGCAAAATATTTGCACCATTTTGCAATGCCAAAAAATGTAATGCCAAAGTTCCACTAAGGGTGTCTTCTGCTTCTTTATTTAAAATTTTTTGAATAGTAGTTTTACGACTAGCTCCCACTAAAAGTGGGTAACCAAACTTTTGAAAATGTGCAAGATTTTTAATAAGCTCCATATTTTGCTCCATATTTTTTGCAAAACCAAAACCAATATCTAAAATTATATCGCAAACCCCATATGCTTGTAATGTTGCAATTTTTTGGACAAAAAATTCATCTATTTCTAAAAATAAATTTTTATAATTTGTGAGTTTTTGCATTTCTTGTGGAGTACCTTGAGTATGCATCAAAACCACCTGTGCCTGATATTCTGCTGCAAGCTGAATCATTTTTATATCTCTCAATCCACTCACATCATTTAAGATGGAAAATCCACTATCTAAAGCATTTTGTGCTACCAAAGTATTGTAAGAATCAATAGAAAATTGTGCATGTTTAAAAAGTTGATTCTTTGCAACATGCTTGAAAATTTCTTGCAATCGCTCCAACTCTTCTTGTGGATCTATAAGTGCACTTCCCGGTCTTGAACTCGCCCCCCCAATATCAATAATCTCTGCTTGTTTTTGGGCAATCAATGTTTCAATTTGTGCAATCGCACTCTGCACACTATTTCTTGAAGATTTAAAAAAACTATCTGGCGTAACATTAACAACCGCCATAATTTTTTGTGAAAATTCCCTGCAATTGATATGTTTTTTTAAAATACCTCCAAGTTCTTTAAGCCCAAAAGGTTGAACAGAAAGCTTAGCAATCACACGTTGCAATTGTCCGATCGTACCAAATAAAATTCCATCATAATGGGATTTTTCTACAAGTATACATTCTTTTGGTGTAGCAAAATCCCCCCCAACACTCAATGCCTCTTGCTTTAAAACCATCACCGCAGGAGTAGGAAGATTTGTAATTTTAAAAGCAATAATCTTTGCTTTTTTCTCCATAATTTTTGTTCCTGCTATATCGCTACCAATTTGTATTATTTCTTTGACAATAAAATCTTGATTTAAAAATTTTACTTCCATCATTTTTTATTTTTTCTCTCCAAAATCATCAATAATAATGGGAGTATCACATATTGAAATCTTTGATAGTTTAAACTTGCTAAAATCGCCTCATCAAAACTTTTTAAATCTTCTTGTGTAAGCTTAATCCCACTTGCAAAAACACCATCAAGCAAAGCCTGGATTTGTTGTTTAGCATACTCAAAACCACTTTCATGATCTTGATTTAAAAATGTATAAATTTTTTGTAAATCCAATTCTAAAAGATTAATTGAAAAAGGTATTTTTTCCTCTTTTTCTCTCTTATCTTCTAAAATTAAGCGTGAACGCACAGTGGGTAAAAAACTATTTTTATTTTTTCCAATTAAAATAAAAGTAATGTTTTTTGGTGATTCTTCAAGAATTTTTAATAAAGCATTTTGCGCAAAAAGATTATATAAATTTGCCGCTAAAACTAGCGTTTTTTCTCTATAAGAACTCAAATAAGCCTCGGCAATCACCTCATTTGCATCATCAATTTTAAATTCTTCTTTGATATAAAACCTACTAAATTCAGAATCAAGTTCTTCTTTTAGTCCTTGAGCTTCTTCAAAAATATCATGCGTTAAAATAATTTTATTCATGTAATAGTAATATCTCCAAACATTGCACCAAACAATGCTTGTTCAAAAATCTTATAAAGCTGAATAAGTTTGTATTCAATCATCCTGTCTTTAGAATCTAAATTTAATGCCTTTTGCATAGAATCATCAAGCACCCACAAAAATCCATTATCTCTACTAAACGCAAGTTTACTTAAATCAGATTGCATTTTACCAACATACCAAAATGCATAATCATTAAAACTTAAAGACAAAACATTATGCACTAAATCATTATCACGATTTTTTATTTTTGGTAAAAAATCCTCCAGTAAATAAATTGGAACAAGAGGTCGAGAAGCACCAAAACGATTAATAGATTGTGTTACATATCTTCCAAACCACTCAAAATGCTCATCAGAACAAAAAAGCAAAGTCCCGCCATTAATTACATAAGTAATTGTATGTGATAATAAAGTCGTAAAGACAAAGCGATCAATCTCTAGCCAATCACTATTGAGTGCAATTTTGTTATTTTCCTCACGAATTGTCTTTAAAACCCAATCTGATAGTTCCATTATTTATCCAAATTATAAGCACTATGTAAAGAGCGTACAGCTAATTCTGCATATTTATTATCAATCACCATAGAAACCTTAATCTCACTCGTACCAATCATCATAATATTAATATTTTCTTTTGCGAGAGCACTAAATGCACGACTTGCCACGCCAGAGTGTGACTTCATCCCCACACCCACAATGGAAACTTTTGCAATATTACAATCTACCTCGATATTCTCTACATCTTTTTCAAAATCTTTCAAAGTAATTTTTGCTTCTTCAATTTCACTTTGTGGTAGTGTAAAATCTAAATCTGTTTTTCCATCTCTGCCAATAGTTTGCACAATCATATCGATATTAATATTTGCATTTGCCAATGCTGTAAAAATCTCTGCTGCAATTCCTGGGCGATCACTCACCCCTACCATACTTACACGCACTTGATTTTTATCTAGCGCCACACCACTTACTACTGCTTGTTCCATTATATTCTCCTCGTGTGTAATCATTGTCCCCTCATCATAAGTAAAAGAGCTTCTTGTTACTAAAGGAATATTCCATTTTTTTGCTAATTCTACAGATCGATTTAACAAAACTTTTGCCCCCATAGACGCAAGCTCCAACATCTCATCATAACTAATTTTATGAATCTTTTTTGCATTTTTTTCGATTCTAGGATCAGTGGTATAAACCCCATCTACATCTGTATAAATCTCGCACAAATCCGCTTGCAATGCTCCTGCAATTGCTACTGCAGAAAGATCGCTCCCCCCTCTTCCCAAAGTTGTAACTTCGCCATTTTTATCCACTCCCTGAAAACCTGCTACCACTACAATATAGTCCTGTTCTAACAAAGATTTAAGATAAGTTGTATCAATATCCTCAATCCTTGCTTTTGTATGGATAGAATCTGTCAAAATCCCTGCTTTTCTTCCACTTAGAGAAATTGCCTTAAATCCCATATTTTCCAACGCAATAGCAAGTAATGCACTCGTAATTCTCTCTCCAGATGAAAGCACCATATCTACTTCTCGTGGATTTGGCAGTTGTGTAAAATATTTAGTATATCCCACCAAAACATCTGTAACCCCACTCATTGCAGAAACCACAACTACGAGATTATGATTTTCTTTTTTTCTCATTGCAATACGATTTGCTACATTTTGGATTCTCTCACAATCCCCCATACTTGTCCCACCATATTTTTGAACCACCAGCATTACAAATAACCTTCTTTCTTAAAATAATCTAACACTTCTTTATAGACATTTTTTTTAAAATGATTTACTAATTCTAATAATGCATCATATTTCACAAATTGATACGAAATAAATTCCGGATGTGCAGTATCTAAATTAATATCTGATTCTTTTTTAATACGCACTAAAAAATATTTTTGAATCTGCCCATCATATTGATACATTTTTTTTGTTGCAATATTAGGAAAATCATAAGAAATCCATTTTGGACATTCTGCAATAATCTCTACAAAATCCGTGCCAATCTCTTCTTTTAATTCCCTAAGCAATGCTTCTTTGGGAGTTTCATTTGCATCAATACCACCTTGAGGAAACTGCCAAACTCCCTTGATATCAGCGCGCTGTGCAACAAAAAACTCACATGCATTTGGATAACGCGATGATACAATAATAGCAGCCACATTAGGACGATATTTTTTTTGCAATATTTTCCACCTATTTTTTGTGGTCATTATAATAAAAATAAGTTTAATATAAAATTTATTTTAAAATGTTAAGAAGCATGAAGGCTGGCAAATGCCAGCAAGAAAAAATTATTTTTTACCCTTAAGATCTGTTGAAATATATTTAGCAAGCTCAGCAATATCTCCATCTGATAATGCACCTGCTTGACCCCACATTGTTCCACCAAGACCATGTTTATTTAATGTTTTTGCTTTATAACCTTTTAATGATTCTTCAATCTCATTTGCACTCAAAGTATTTACTACAGCACTTTTTCCTAACGCAACCTTTTCCATACTTTGACCATGACAACTTGCACATTTTGTTTTAATAATTGTTGCAGGATTTGCATACAAAGCCACTAAGCCAAATGCGAAAATACCTAAAATTTTTTTCATGACACTCTTCCTTATTTTTTAATATTGAGTTAGAATTATGCTACAAAAAATAAAACAATCCAAATTTTTTAGTAAATACTCAAGGAAAAACTTGATTCTCTATATTCATATTCCCTTTTGTACAAGTCGTTGTGGATATTGCACTTTTAATTCTTTTGAAAATAAAGATTATCTACAAGATGCCTATGTATCCGCACTTCTTGCAGATCTAAAAACACAAGATAACCACTCTTTAATTTCTTCAATTTATTTTGGTGGAGGAACACCAAACACACTTCAAGAATTGCATTATGAAAAAATATTTACTTGTATTTTTGAACATTTTTCAATTCATAAAGATTGTGAAATCACCCTTGAATCTAATCCAAATCTTATAACCTCTTCTTGGTGCAATACACTAAAAAACCTCGGTGCAACACGCCTTAGCTTTGGCGTGCAAAGTTTTTTTGAAGATAAACTAAATTTTTTACAAAGAGAGCATAGCAAAAAAGATATTTATTATGCCTTAGAAGTTGCCTGTAATGCAGGATTTGAAAATCTTAGTATTGACCTTATTTATGACACTTTGCTGGATAGTAAAAAACGCCTGATAGAAGAAATCACTCTTGCAGCCAAACTCCCCATTAATCACCTCTCTGCCTATAGTCTTACTATCGAAAAAGAATCTAAACTTCAAAAACAAGGAATTAAAGAAATTTCACAAAGCTTTTCTGAATTTTTGAGAGAAAAACTTTCACTATATAATTTTTTACAATATGAAGTCTCTAATTATTCTCGCGGTTATGAAGTAAAACATAATCTCGCATATTGGGACTACCAAGACTACATAGGATGTGGATGCGGGGGAGTAGGAAAAAAAAATTATCAAAGATTCTATACCCATAATCATCTAGAAAGCTATATCAAAAATCCCACTTTTAGAAAAATTGAAAATCTAGAAAAAAAAGACATTTTGCTTGAAAAAATTTTTTTAGGATTGCGTAGTAAAATTGGTGTAGATATAAAACTACTAAATCCTAAAAAACTCGCTATCCTCACACAAAATCACAAAGGCTATATAAGAAATGATAGATTTTTTGCATTAGATTATTTTTTGGCTGATGAAATTGCTCTTTGGCTTTTATAATCTCTATAAAATGCCCACAACAAAAATACAACACCCACATCAATCATTACATCTGCAAAATTAAAAATTGCGAACTCAAAAAGATAGTGCCAATACACATAATCCACCACCCCACTATAAGTAAAACGATCTAAAATATTAGAACACCCTCCTGCAAAAATTAAGCCAAATGCTAGCTGATTTTGTAGAAAAAAATCTTTTTGCTTATATAGAAGAAAAATAACCACTATAAGCATAAATATTTGCACATACTTTAATCCATCGCCCAAAAAACTAAAAAATGAAAATGCTACACCTTTATTAAAAACAAGCATTAAAGAAATTGCTTTTAGATCTAAGATCTTGCACCCTTCAGTAAAATCACAAGTCTGTGTTATAAGAATCTTAATCATTTGATCAAGAAAAAAAATACCAACAAAAATGCCAAAAAAAATTCTCACTGCAAAGCCTTTGCCAAAAATTGACTAAATTCTTCCATAGTGCTTTCTAAAATATTTTTATCCTTGCCTTCCAACAAAATACGCAATTTATTTTCTGTGCCTGAATAACGCACTAAATGACGCATTTTTTTAGATTCTATTTTTTTTAACCATTCTTGATAGCCAACAATTTCTTCCAATGGTTTTTTTTGTGTAATATTTAAATTTATTAGTTTTTGTGGATAAAGTTCAAAAATATTGAGTGCTTTGGAACTTTTTTCCTTGCTTTGTTTTAAAAGTGCAATCACCTGCAACGCACTTACTAAGCCATCGCCTGTTTTTGCATAATCACTAAAAATAATATGGCCACTTTGTTCACCACCAAAATTTAAGTCTTCTTTTTTCATCAAATCACTAACATATTTATCCCCCACATCACAACGCAAAAGCCTTACTCCAAAAGTTTGCAAAAACTCTTCTAACGCAAAATTACTCATCACGGTAGCAACAATTTTTTGATTTTTTAATACAGAATTTTGATGCTGATAACGTGCTAATGCCCCAATTAGCTTATCGCCATGTACAATATTACCTTCATCATCTACAACTACCAATCTATCTGCATCACCATCAAACCCAAAGCCAACATCTGCGCGATATTTTTTTACTGCCTCACTCAAAGCATGCGGACTAATTGCCCCACATTGTTCATTAATATTGTAGCCATTTGGTTGATTATTAATCACTACAACATCTGCACCCAATTCCGAAAATATCGTTGGGGCAACTTTATAAGCCGCACCATTTGCCGTGTCTAAAACCACACGGATTCCTTGCATGGTATAATTTTTGGGAAATGAATTTTTAATTTGTACAATATAACGCCCTATCACATCATCAATGCGCTTAGAACTACCAATGCCTGTATGAGTTTTAAAACTATTTAATAAAAACTCTTCATGATTAAAAATTTCTTCAATCTCTCTTTCTGCTTTCTCATCTAGTTTAAAACCCAAACGATCAAAAAATTTAATTCCATTATCTTCATAAGGATTATGACTGGCACTAATCATGATCCCACCATCGCAACGCATATCTTCAGTCAAAAATGCAACCGCTGGCGTTGGCATAGGTCCTACTTGTATTACATCATATCCTACCGAAGTAAGCCCTGAAACTAATGCATTTTCTATCATATAACCACTGCGTCTTGTATCCTTACCTACCAAAATTCTATTTGTTACTCCCTGCTTCCTAAAATACAATCCTGCACTAATTCCAAGCTTTAATACCAAAAATGGGGTAATATCACTCCCTGCTTTACCTCTAACACCATCAGTTCCAAAGATTCTCATTACTTTCTCCCTAAAAAGTAGTTTTTAAACTCATTTTAAATAAAATTTTGGCATAATTTTACCTTAAAATAGAAAAAAGGATGAAATGCTATGGCTAATCATAAATCAGCAGAAAAAAGAGTACGCCAGACTCTCAAAAGAACAGAGCGTAACCGCTATTATAGAACAAGAATTAAAAATATCATCAAAGCAGTAAGAGAGAGTGTAGCTGCAAATGATGTACCAAAAGCACAAGAAGCTTTAAAAATCGCAAACAAAGAGCTTCATAAATTTGTTAGCAAGGGGATTATTAAGAAAAACACTGCCTCAAGAAGAGTGAGTCGTCTTAACGCTGCTGTAAAAAAGATCGCTATCCCTGCTTAATTTATGCTTGTTACAAAGCTCTTGCCTATTATAAAAAGATATGATGAAATTTCTGCGCTTCTAGCAGATTCTCAAATCATATCTGACATCAAGCAACTCACCGCACTTAGCAAAGAACAAAGCGAAATTGAAGAAATCACACAAAATGCTAAAGAATATATCAAAGCACTAGATACCATTACTGAACTCAAGGAAATGATGCTTCTTGATAAAGAATTAGGTGATCTTGCAAAAGAAGAACTAAAAATCCTAGAGGACAAAAAAGAAGAATTAGAAGAAACAATCAAATTTTTACTTATTCCAAAAGATCCTAATGATAAAAAAAATATTTATCTAGAACTGCGTGCAGGCACAGGTGGAGATGAGGCAGGAATTTTTGTCGGTGATTTGTTTAAAGCATATTGTCGCTATGCTGATCTAAAAAACTGGAAGGTTGAGATTATAAGTTCTAGTGAAAACAATGTCGGTGGATATAAAGAAATCATTGCACTAATTAAAGGTGATGGCGCATATTCTAAACTAAAATTTGAAGGGGGCACGCATCGTGTGCAAAGAGTCCCTGCCACAGAATCCCAAGGTAGAATCCACACTTCAGCCATTACAGTTGCGCTAATGCCTGAAGTAGATGATGTTGAAGTGATAATCAATCCCAGTGACTTGCGTATTGAGGTTTTTCGTGCAGGAGGTCACGGTGGACAGTGCGTAAATACAACAGATTCGGCAGTAAGAATCACACATATTCCTACAGGAATTACCGTGTCTATTCAAGATGAAAAATCTCAACACAAAAATAAAGATAAAGCGATGAAAATCTTACGATCAAGAATCTATGAAGCCCAATTAGAAGCTCAACAAAATCAAAATGCAGAAGCAAGAAAAAATCAAGTTGGTAGTGGAGATAGAAGCGAAAGGATTCGTACTTATAACTTCCCTCAAAACCGCTTAACAGATCATCGCATTAATCTTACTCTCTATAGCCTAGAAGAAATTATGCTCTCTGGCAATCTTGATGCTATTATTGATCCACTTATTGCAAATGCACAAAGCCAAGCAATGGGATCTGAATAATTCTTTAATCCCAACACTAGAATCTGTTAAGCACTTTTACTAACAAAAAGTGATAGTGGTGCGCTCAAATTAAAATCTGGATAATCCAACATTGAAAGCACCACCTGCCCTGCTTTTGCATTTTGTGTATTAAACACTATAGGTGCCAAAAAATTCACCATAGAATCTTCTCTATTTTTCTGTAAAACCATTGCGCAATACACCTCAACACCAGATTGTGCATTTAACTCTAAAAGCAAAGAAATATAATTTGGTATCTCAAAAGAATATTCTCGCAACATATACGGATTAACCAAAAAAATCTCAAATTGTTCTTTTTTATTAGAAATTTTTGCAAAAAGATCATCAATTTTTTCAAATTCCACTTCTGTAATGTGTTCAAATCCCAAAATAGGAGATTTTAGATCATAACGCATTTAAACTCCTTAAGCATTATTTTGATATAATCAACTATAAGCAAAACTTATGCCACATTAATAAAATTTAAGGATATCCCATGAGTATTTCTGATCAAGAAATCTATCAAACTTGTCTAAAAAGAGGCTATTTTGAAACACAAGGTAATCTCAAGATTCAAAAAAAAGATAAGGTTTTTAGTATTATGATGCCTCCACCAAATGTAACAGGTGTGCTTCATATTGGTCATGCACTCACCTTTAGCTTGCAAGATATTATGGTGCGCTACAAGAGAATGCAAGGGTATAAAACTCTCTATCAACCTGGATTAGATCATGCAGGAATTGCGACACAAAATATCGTAGAAAAACAACTTCTTGCACAAAATATCACTAAAGAAAACCTTGGGAGAGAAAAATTTATCCAAAAAGTATGGCAGTGGAAAGAAGAAAGTGGAGGGAAAATCTTGGAACAAATGCACCATTTAGGCATCACTCCTGCTTGGTCTAGAGCGCGTTTTACCATGGATGAAGGCTTAGCAAATGCGGTAAGAGAAGCTTTTGTAACTTGGTATGAAAAAGGTCTTATTACACAGGGTGATTATATGGTAAATTGGTGCACCCATGATGGCGCACTCTCTGATATTGAGGTAGAATATGAAGAAAACCATTCTAAACTCTATCATCTCAAATATCCCATCAAAGATTCTAAGGATTGCATCATTGTAGCCACCACAAGACCTGAAACATTTTTTGGCGATACCGCTGTAATGGTACATCCAGAAGATAAACGCTATCAACATTTGATTGGAAAAAATGTTATTTTACCGATCATCAATCGCGAAATTCCTATCATTGCGGATTCTCATGTTGATATGGATTTTGGGACAGGTTGTGTAAAAGTAACCCCTGCGCATGATATTAATGACTATGAAGTAGGCAAAAGACATAATCTTGCTTTTATCATAACCTTTGATTCTAAGGGTATTTTAAATAAAGAAGCTGGGGAGTTTGAGGGATTAGAACGCCTAGAAGCACGAGAAAAAATTGTAAGAAAACTTAGTGATTTAAATTTTATAGAAAAAATAGAAGACTACACCAATCAAATTGGTAAATGCTATCGCTGTGGCAATGTTGTTGAACCCTACATTTCTAAACAATGGTTTGTAAAAAAACAAATTGCACAAGAATCAATCAAAAAAATTCAGCAAAATCTTATGAATTTTTATCCCAAAGAATGGAAAAATAACTACAATGCGTGGATGCGAGATCTCAAAGATTGGTGTATTAGCAGACAACTTTGGTGGGGGCATAGAATCCCTGTTTGGTATTGCAAAGATTGCAATCAACAATTTGCAAGTAAAAATGCACATGAAGATTCTTGCAAACATTGCCAAAGCACAAATATTTATCAAGACCCTGATGTATTAGATACTTGGTTTAGCTCCGGATTATGGGCATTTAGCACTCTTGGCTGGGGTAACAATAATGCAGAATCCTCCAAATATCAAACAAACGATCTACAAGAATTTTATCCCAACTCCTTGCTTATCACTGGCTTTGATATTTTATTTTTCTGGGTAGCGCGTATGGTATTTAGCGGAGAAAATCTGCTTCATCAACTCCCCTTTAAAGATGTTTATCTTCATGCATTAGTACGCGATGAATTTGGTCAAAAAATGAGTAAAAGCAAAGGTAATGTCATTGATCCTTTAGATATGATCAAAACCTATGGTGCAGATAATTTACGCTTTTCTCTTGCAATGCTTTGCGCACAAGGTAGGGATATTAAACTTTCCACTAAAAGATTTGAAGATACACAAGCATTTTTAATCAAGCTTGAAAATGCCATCAAATTTTTGGAACTTTATGCAAAACAACAAGATGAAAACTTTAAAAATTTTATAGATAGACCAAATCTTCAAGACTACCGAACACCTTTAGGGCGCTATATCAAATCACAATTTAATGCAACAAACAAAAAAGTTCAAGAAGAATTAGATGCCTATCGTTTCAATGACGCAGCAATGAGTATTTATAGCTTTTTATGGCTTGAATTTTGTGATTGGGGAATTGAACTTTCCAAAGTTGAAAAAAATGCAGTTTTTGAATTAGGAAGTATTTTTAAAGATGCGCTAAAACTTTTACATCCTTTTATGCCTTTTATCACTGAAAAACTTTGGCATCGTCTAAATCATAGTAATCTACAAGATACAGAATCTATTATGATTAGCCCCTATCCCGAAGATTTTTCTCTTGATGAAAAAATACAAGAAGAATTTATGGTAATCAAAGATTGTATCACTTCTGCAAGACGCATTAAAATTTTGCTAGATCTTAATGAAAAAACCATCGAGCATTTAATGCTTTTAGTACACAAACCTGTCGATAAGGAAATGTTACAAAAATTTGTTGGCAAATGTGCAAAAATAAAAAATGTCGAGATTTTAAAACAAAAACTAGAAAATGCCATTGCAGATGTTGGAAACTATTGTGAGAGCTTCCTAAATCTCAAAGATATTGATTTGAGTGCTATCAAAAAACGCCTCTACTCACAAAGAGATAAATTCACAAAAGAAATTGAAAAATTAAGCAATCTGTTAAGTAATGAAAATTTCGTCAAAAATGCGCCAGCGGCAGTTTTAGCCACAAATCAAGAAGGGTTAAAAAACGCGAAAGATAAGTTAGAAAAAGTAAATCAAGAAATACAAAAACTCTCTTTGTAATATTATCCTATTGGACTTTGGCTAACTAGCCTTAGCCCGATATCTTTTATTTTAAACCAAGATTCTTAGCAGTGATAAAAGATCTTTTTTATCAAATTATCCACAATGATTAAGTGTTAATGCCAAACCACCTTGCGAAGTTTCCTTATACTTTGCATGCATATCTCTACCGGTTTGATACATTGTAGCAATCACATCATCAAGACTTACTTTTGCATCACTCCTACGAGAAAGTGCCATTCTTGCCGCATTAATTGCCTTAATAGACGCAATTGCATTTCTCTCAATACAAGGAATTTGCACCAACCCTGCTACTGGATCGCAAGTAAGCCCCAAATTATGCTCCATACCAATTTCTGCAGCCATGCACACTTGTTTTGCATTTCCACCAAGCAACTCTGCAAGACCTGCTGCCGCCATTGAACAAGCTACGCCTACTTCACCCTGACACCCTACTTCTGCCCCACTAATTGAGGCATTTGTCTCATAAAGCAAACCAATAGCAGCGCTTGTAGCAAAATAACGCATATACATATCTTGATCAAGTTTTTGAACAAAATGATCATAATAAAACAATACCGCAGGAACAATCCCACATGCACCATTTGTAGGGGCAGTAACAATTCTCCCTCCAGATGCATTTTCCTCAGAAATAGCCAAAGCAAAAAGATTTACCCAATCAAAAACCCTCATTGGATCCTCTTGATTTGCTTTATTTGCAATCAACTCACGATATAACAAAGGTGCCCTTCTTGCTACCTTTAAACATCCAGGCAAAAGCCCCTCTTTATTAAAACCACGCAACATACAAGCTTTCATAGTAAAATAAATCGTATCAAAATAGGCTTTAATCTCTTCCATGCTGTGAGATACGAGCTCATTTTCTATCACAATTGAAGAAATCGACAAAGAATTTTCATTGCAATAGTCCAACAACTCTTTAGCTGAAGAAAAAGGATAAGGCACTTGATGACTGCTAAGATTCTCTTGTCCAAATTTCTCTTCTTCGACAATCCTACCTCCACCTACAGAATAATAAGTCTTGCACAATATCACATCATCTCCGCTAAATGCAGTGATTCTTAAACCATTTTCATGTAACTTTAAAAATTCTTTATGAAAAATAATATCTTTTTCATCATCAAAAGGGATTTGATATTTCCCCCCATAAACCCTTAAATATTTTTGCTCTTTTAGATTCTTTAAAAAAGTAGGAATAAGATCAATATCTACAGTATCAGCCGCATTTCCTGCTAACCCTAAAAAAATTGCCAAATCTGTTTGATGTCCCTTTCCTGTAAGAGACAAAGAGCCATAAACATCCACAAGAATACGCGTAGTTTTTTCAACAAGATTTTGATTAATCAACAAATCGACAAAATGCTTTGCGATTTTCATGGGTCCCATTGTATGAGAACTCGATGGCCCAACACCTACTTTATAAATATCTAAAATACTATTCATTCTATAATCCTAAAAAAACATTTTATAAATTACCGTTGAAATTGTAATCAATCCAAAGATAAAAATAAATATATTTTGTGCAAAATTTTTATATTTATGCAATTGAGGGAATTTATAAATTGCATACAAAGGCATGAGATAAAGAATAATTGCCAAAATAGGACCACCAATACTCTCAATAATTCCCAGAACATTTGGATCTTTATAAGCCACTAACCAAGCAACAATAAAAGTAATAATACCTGTAATCTTATTGGCCATTCCCAAGGAAATTTTATCACCTGTTATATGGAATAAAATTCTATTAAGCCCCTCTCTTGCACCTAAATAATGCCCAAAAAATGACTTGCTCATTGCCACAAAAGCCACAATTGGTGCTAAAAATGCAAAAACTGTCATATCATTAAAATGATTAGCTAAATACGACAAAATAGGAAGATTTTCTGCCTTTGCTTCTTGAAACTCTTCTGGGCTCAAACACATTGCACAAGAAAAAACAAAAAACATTACTGTAATTAACATTAAAATATTACTTCCTGCAATAATGCTTGAAGCCTTCTTATCCGCATCTTTTCCATACTGCTCTTTACAATGCACGGCTAGTGAAGAAATAATTGGAGAGTGATTAAAGGCAAATACCATTGTTGGTAAAATCAACAACATTACCACCCAAAGATTTTGTCCATCTATACCACTAAAGCTAATATTTTCAAACAATGCACCATTCCATTTTGGAATCAACCACAATGCACTAATCACAAGTACCGCGATAAACGGAAATACAATTACTGACATTGTTTTTACAATAATTTCTTCCCCAAAACTCACTACCGCCATCAAAACTGCTACAACACAAAAAGAAAGAAGCAAGCGATCTGGTTCTCCCATTCCTAGTTGATGTATCATGAAACTTGAAATATTATTTGTGATTCCCACACTATAAACTAATAAAATAGGAAAAATTGCAAAAAAATAAAGCAGTGTTAAAACCCCTCCGCCAAATTTACCAAAATACTTTTCCCCCACAACTGTAATATCATCACTTTTTTCTGACCCTTCCAAAACAAATCTACATAAAGCTCTATGTGTAAGATATGTCAATGGAAATGCTAAAACCAGCATTGCAAGCAATGGGATCAATCCCCCCATTCCCGCATTAATGGGTAAAAATAGCACGCCTGCACCAATTGCTGTGCCATAAAGACTCAAAATCCACATAATATCTGTCTTATTCCACTTGCTCAATATCTACTCCTTATCTTTCTATAGTCTATTCACAATGATAAACAAGTTTTTTAGCAAAAGACAGGATTGATGTAACTTTTTAGAACTTTTAATATTAAATTGTTACATTTTGTATCTTTATAAAAAAATTTTGTCCTCAAAAGTAAGGATTATCCAAAAAAATGATTTTTATTTTTACAATTTCAATTTCTATTATTTTTCATAAGCCTCGGCCAAAAGCTCTAATACCAAATTTGCTTGATGTCCTGCACAAATATTTACACGCGGTGCCATCAACCCTCTACCTACTTTTGCCTCACTTTTCAAATCCCCACACATATAAAAATTATTTGCAATTTTTCTAGTTTGTATGCTATTAGAATCCCCGTATCCTGCCAATCCAGAGCCACAAATTAAAATTGTATCCTTAAAAAACTTATGAAGATTTTTTATCAAAATTGCCTTTGCAATAGCACTATCAAATGCTTCACACACTATGGCATCACCAACAAACAAATCTTTAATATTTTCTTCATCAATTTTTAATGTATGAATACACACCTCAATAAAAGGATTAATTTTTTCAATTTGACTTTTTAATGCCTCGGTTTTAAATTTTCCCAAATCTTCCACCATGTAAGATTGACGATTTAAATTACTAGGTTCAACAACATCAAAATCAATCAAACGCAATCGCCCCACCCCACTTCTTGCAAGCATAATTGCAATATGAGAACCCAATCCACCAAGCCCACACACCGCAACACTTCCCTTTTTTAATTTCTCATGAAGCCTGGGAGTATGACGCGCCCTCATCATAGAATCTAATGCTTCTTTTGGTGGCAAAGTATTTCTAGGAATACAAAATAACTCATCATTTTCTTTCAATTTTTCGTTCATCTTCGTTGCAAAACCATTAACAATCCACACATCATTTTCATCTTTACTATGATGGATAAAAAACTCCAAACTGCTTTCAAATGAAGTATCTACAATCTGTCCATTAAATTTTATTTTCACACTCTCTCCTTGAAATGAAAAATTACAATAAAAATCAAAGCCAGAATAAAATAGCCCAATTTTTAATTTTTTTTCAACTTAAAATATAACTTTTTATCTAATTTTAAATGCTATACTACCCAAAAAATTCAAAGGAAAAATATGCAAATTATTCACTGGAATCATGATAACTTTGAAAAATTTGGTACAAAAATCCTACATGAAAATCAAAGTGCCAAAGAAATCCAAATCACTATGCCAAAAGATTGTGTTATGAAAGAACATTCTGCGCCATTTGATATTAGCGTACAAGTATTAAAAGGAAAAATTTGGTTTAAAATTGATCAAGAAGAAGTTGTGCTTAATGCTCTTGATATGGTCACTCTAGACGCCAAGATCGTGCATTCTTTAGGAGCATATGAAGATAGTATCGTGCGCCTTAGTCTATCAAAAAACGACACTGCTGTGCGCTTAAACAATATTTTAAAATAATTTCCTACCCCTCTTGCATCCCCTTGACTTTTAAGTCAAAGAGGGAATCTCGATATTCTAAAATCATAGAATGTAGTTTTTAAAGCTATTTTTATAAAGATTTATAAAAAGACTTATTATTTTTTTTGAAATCTTTTTTGTATAAATTTGCTGTTTCTTTTTTCTTGCTATCCCCTTGTTTTTCCTTTACAAAACTATGTAATTTTTTATATTCATCTCTATTTAAATATCTCACTTTTCCAACAGGCAGGGCATTTAGCTCCACAAAGCCATAAGACACTCGCCGCAAATCAAGCACTTCTGCTTTAAAATGTGCAAAAAATCTTCTCAATTCTCTGTTGTGTCCTTCGATAATTTTTACCTTAAGTTTGGAAAAATTTCTATCATTTTTATAAATAAAATAACTCACAAATGGCTTAAAATTCATTGCAATAATTTTACTTTTTTCATGCCCTCCAGCCCTTGCATCCTCAAGAATCATCCCCTCTTCCATTGCCAAAATCATTTTTTCAGTAATCCTTCCTGCAATTTTTAAAATATACTCTCGCTCCAAATCACTTTCCATCAATATTCGCGCAATATTTTTATCATCACTAAGTAGTAACAAACCTTCACTTGCAAAATCAAGCCTGCCGACAGGAGTAAAATGTGCATATTTTTTTCCGAGGCTCTCAAAAATACTTTTGCGATCCCTGTCATCTTTTTTAGTCACAAGCTCTCCTTTTGGCTTATGATACACAATCACAGTTGCAGGGGCTTCTTTTTTAGGCTTAATCATTTTTCCATCAATAAAAACTCTTTGTCCCTCTTGCAACTCCTGCCCCAATACCGCCTTTTGCTTTTCAACATTTACACGGCCACTAGCAATCAAAGAATCTGCCTCGCGTCTTGAATATTTTGCATAATGAGAAATATATTTATTTAAGCGCATTACTCCCACTCCACCCATTCTAATTCTTTAAACTCATCTTTAATAGAAGGGCTTACTTTTTTATCGCTAAAAAACATATAAGATTCATTTTTATCTTTAATCAAGATTCTAAACTCTCTTTTTCCTTGATTGCGTTCAATAGCCTGAGCTAATGTATCAAAAATTTGCTTTTCGATATTTGTGGGAAGTTGCAATATCATAGGACAACCAAACTCCTCAAAATCTCCTGATTTTTCTTTTTTTTCTTTATAAGAAACCTCGATTTTTTCTTTTTGTGCATCTTCAAAATTCAAAAGTTCTATCAATCGGATTTGATAACCCTCATCTCCTTGTTCAATCTTACACTTCAATACAATGGGCTGCTCAAGATTAAAGGTTTCTAATTCATTAAGATATTTTTCAAAAAACATAATTTTAATTTTTCCATACAAATCTAAAATATCTACATAAGCATAAGGTTTATTTTGTTTACTCATCTTACGATCAATATCTAGCACCTTTCCTACAATCATACAATAAGAATCATCCTCCACTTCAGATAATTTTACACTAGGAACAAAGCCTTTAATTTTTTCTATACGCTCTCTATACTCTTCTAATGGACTACCTGAAACATAAATCCCCAAGCACTCATATTCTAAATCTAACAAAATACGCATTTCACTCTCAGGGCTGTCTTGAAAATCAAGTTTTGCTGATTCTTGTATTTCATCACCAAGCTCTGCAAAAATACCCGCACACATCCCTTCTTTTGCCTTATCTTTTCTTCTTCCTTCTGCGCAAATATCTTCAAGATGCTCTAGCATACACGCTCTACTATACCCTAAGCCATCAAGACTACCTGATTTGATTAAAGGTTCTAAAACCCTCTTAGTAATTTTAGAAAAATCCACCCTTGAAATAAAATCTTCTAAGTTTTTAAACTTTCCGCCCTTTTCCCTCGTACTAATAATATTTTGTATAGGCTCCTCACCAACACCTTTAATCGCAGATAATCCAAAAATAATTTTTTTAATTTTTTGATTATTCTCCTCAAAATCCCCTACACCAAAATTTATATCAGAAATATTTACATGCGGTGGAATAATTTCTATCCCCATTTGTCTTACTTCCTCAATATATTTTGCAACCGATTCTATTTTATCTGCCTCAGAACTCAAAAGTGCAGCCATAAATTCATGTTTATAATAAGTTTTAAGATATGCAGTTTGAAAAGTAATCATCGCATATGCCGCTGAATGAGATTTATTAAACCCATATCCTGCAAATTTTACAATCAATTCCCACAGCTCTTCAGCCTTTGTTTTATCAAAACCATTTTTTTGCGCCCCTTCTGCAAAAGTACTTTTTAAGCGATCCATTTCCTCTTTGATTTTCTTCCCCATTGCCCGTCTTACCAAATCTGCACCACCAAGAGAAAATCCTCCAATTGTTTGCACAATTTGCATAACTTGTTCTTGATAAACAATCGTCCCATAAGTAGGCTTTAAAATTGGTTCTAGGGCATCAAACATATATACAATAGGCTCTAAACCATGCTTACGATTAATAAAATCATCCACCATTCCAGATTCCATAGGTCCTGGTCGTCCCAAAGCAATAATTGCAATAATATCTTCAAAACTATTGGGTTTTATTCTCTTATTTAATCCTTGAAACATTGAAGATTCTATCTGAAATATCCCCAAAGTATCGCCACTTTGAATTGTCTCATAGACTTTTTTATCATCTACATCAATACTTAAGAAATCAATCTCTTTCTTATATCGTTTTTTAATAAGCTCTAGGGCATCATGCACAACAGTCAAAGTTTTTAACCCCAAAAAGTCAAATTTAATCAAATCCACAGGTTCAAGATATTTCATAGAATATTGTGTAACAATTGCACCACCTGTCTTATCACTACTATACAATGGAGTTTTATGCCAAAGCTCTTTTTCACTATCCATTACGATAGCAGCAGCATGTTTTCCAGCATTACGATTAAAACCTTCCAACTGCAATGCATATTCCCATACTTCTTTTGCCAAAGGAGTCTTATCAATAAATTCTTGTATTTTTGGCTCCAAAGTAATTGCATCTTCAAGTTTTATTCCAAGTTGATTAGGAATAAGTTTGGCAAATGCATCAGCATCTTTTAATGGCATATTTAACACCCTTGCCACATCTCTAATTACACCCTTTGCAAGCATTTTGCCAAATGTAATTACTTGTGCTACATTATATTTTCCATATTTTTCAATCATATATTCAATTACTTCACCCCTGCGTCTTTGACAAAAATCTGTATCAATATCAGGCATTGACACACGCTCAGGATTTAGAAATCTCTCAAAAAGCAAATCATATTTCATAGGATCAATATTTGTAATATTTAAACAAAATGCCACTAAACTTCCCGCTGCACTCCCTCTACCCGGCCCCACAGGAATACCATTTTTTTTTGCAAAATTAATAAAATCCCAAACAATAAGCATATATCCTGGAAATTTCATTTGATTGATAATATTAATTTCTTCTTCAAGACGATCTTTATAAAGTTGATGTTTTTCTTCCGGAACAATCTCTAAACGCTTTTTTAACCCCTCTCTTGCTTTATAAGCAAAATAATCCGCATCATTATCAATATCCTGACCTTCTTTTATTGCATATTCTTTAGTAAAAACAAATGTAGGAGGTGTGGGAGGATTAGTTTTTTCATCTTTCAAATCAATAATTAAATTACATTTTTCTGCGATCTCTTGCGTATTGCTCAATGCTTCAGGAATATCAGCAAAAAGTCTCTGCATTTCTTCTGGGGATTTAACATAAAATTCTTGCACGCTATGTCTTAATCTATCTTTGTCATCAAGCACTTTTCCCATTGCAACACACATTGCCACTTCTTGAATTTTTGCATCTTCTTTTTTGGTATAGTGTGTGTCATTTGTCGCAATAAGTTTAATACCAGTTTCTCTGCTTAGACGAATTAATTGTTCATCAATATATCTTTGATCTTGGATTCCATGACGCATAATCTCAAGATAAAAATCGCCCCCAAAAATATCTTGATATTCCAATGCCACCTCTTTTGCCATATCATAGCCCTTGGCACCAAATTTTCTATTCCTATCACTATTAAGATTTAAATGCCAGCTTACCTCACCTTGCAAACACGCTGATGATGCCAACAATCCCGCACTATGCTCGCGTAAAATTTTTTTATTGATTCTAGGATAATAATAAAAGCCTTCAATAAATGCCATCGAGCTAAGATACATTAAATTTTTATAGCCTTCTTCATTTTTTGCATACAAACAAAGATGGAATCTCTGCCTACTTTCCTTGGAGCTAAGATCATCATTATTATGCAAATAAGTCTCAATTCCTATAATAGGCTTAATCCCCTCTTCCATCATCGTCTTATAAAAATCAATCGCACCAAACATATTGCCATGATCTGTCATGCTTACACTATTCATACCTAATTCTTTGATTCTTGCAGCAAGTTTTTTAATCTTATTTGCCCCATCTAATAAAGAATATTCTGTATGCAAATGTAAATGTGTATAGCTCATTTTATTTCCTTAAATTTATTTGGTTTTTTCAAAAATTTTATAAAAATCACAAGATTATTTCAATGCTTCCCAACTATCCCCGATACTAATACTGCATTTCAAGGGCACATTTAGAGTATAAATATTATTCATAATAATTTCAATTTGCTTAGCAACACTCTGTGCTTCTGTCTCATTTACCTCAAAAATCAACTCATCATGTACTTGTAAAAGCATTTTTACCGCGCTATTCTTAAAGGCCTCATGAATTCTAATCATCGATAATTTAATAAGATCTGCCACACTACCTTGGAAAATAGCATTAATCCCTTCACGTAAATAATTACTCTTCATAAATTCTGTAGCATTAACAAAATCAAAATAACGCCTATGCCCCAAAAGTGTTTGTGCATAGCCATTTTCTAAAATTTTTTGTTCTTCTTGTTTCAAAAAATTTTTTACTGTTGGGAAAGAATCAAAATAACGCTCAATATATTCTTTAGCCTCACTATTTTTAATTTTTAGAGTTTTTGCGAGTTTTCGCACACCCATTCCATAAATTAAACCAAAATTAATTGTTTTTGCAATATGACGCTTTTCTTTTGCTTCATCACCAAAAATCATTTGTGCAGTTTTCAGATGCACATCTAAATTATTTTGAAATGCCTCAATAAGTTCTTTATCCTGTGAAAAATGTGCCAAAAAGCGTAACTCAATTTGCGAATAATCCACACTTAAAAGCTTTTTATTATCATCTGCTACAAACCCTCTGCGAATTTGTTTTCCCATTTCTGTCCGCACAGGAATATTTTGTAAATTTGGAGAATGTGAACTTAGCCTTCCTGTTGTTGTACCTGTTTGCAAAAAAGATGTGTGGATTTTATTTTCTTTAGTTCTTAGTTTTAACATAGGCTCAACATAAGTATTTTTCAGCTTAAAAAGTTCTCTGTATTCCATTACACAAGGCACAATAGGATGAGAATCTTTGATTTCTTCTAACGTTTGCTCATCTGTACTATATCCACCTTTAACTTGTCTTATTGCACGAAGTTGCAAATGATTAAACAAAATTTCAGACAATTTTTTGGGAGAATTAATATTAAATTGTTGCTTTGCATGCATAAAAATTTCAGATTCTTTTTGCACAAGTTTAGCTGCCAAAATCCCTTGCAATTCCTCAAACCACTCTACATCAATTTTTATGCCCTGCATTTCCATGCTTTGCAAAACTTTTATAAATGGAAATTCTAAATCTTGTGCAAGAGTTAATAAATGTTGTAAATTTTTGGCTTGAAATTCTTGAAGCAATCTTTGATAAAGACAATATGTTGCTACCGCATCTTCTGCTGCATACTCACTTGCACATTTTAAATCTATCTCTGCAAATGTTTTACCTTTTGGCACAATACTGCTATATGCAATCATTTTTTTTGCAAAGAATCTCTCAATCAAGGCATCAAGTCCCACAAGACTAGCGCTATCTAAAAGCCATGCCAAAATCATCGTATCTTTAATAAGATTTGTAGGAAAAAGAGAGAAATTTGATTGTGCAACCATAAGGTCAAATTTGATATTATGTCCAACAACAGGATATGAAAAAATTTTTTCTATCGCTTTTTTTGCACTCTGAGGATTTAATTGTTCGCCCACACCTAAATAATTATGCATGATAGGCACATAATATCCATTCACTCCATCAAAACAAAAACTAAAACCTACCATTTGTGCATGCAAGGCATCTAAAGAATTTGTCTCACAGTCATAGGCAATCAGGCAATTCTTAGGGATAGAATCTAAAATTGCAAATAATTCTTTTTCATTAGTAATTAAATGCGCATTGCACATAAATCCATCTTGAGAAATTACAGAATTTCCAACACTACCTATACCTTTTGCACGAAAATTATTTTTACTATTTTTTTTTCTCACTCTTTGTAAAATTTGATGGAATTCATAACGCTCCAAATCTTCTTCAATAGCAAAAAATGGATTTTTATCATCTTCTTGTTGTAAAAAATCAAAATCCTCAAACACATCTTTACGAAGAGTTACAAGCTCTCTACTTAAATACGCCAAATCTTTATGTTCTCTAAGACTTGTTGCAGCCTTTTTAGAAACCACAGATTCTAAAGTATCAATATTTTCATAAATTGCATCTAAAGAACCAAAATGCTCAAGTAATTTTTTTGCTGTTTTTTCTCCAATAGAAGGGACACCTGGGACATTATCTATTTTATCCCCTAATAGACTCTGAAAATCTATCAAATTCTCTGGATATAACCCATATTTTAAAAAACATTCTTCTTTTTTAATAGTAACTTTTTTAAGAGGATTATACAATGCAATATTTTCACTAATTAATTGATATAAATCTTTATCATGACTAAAAATCTCAACTTGATAACCATTTTTTACTGCTAAAGTACTTAGTGAAGCAATCACATCATCAGCCTCATATCCTGCAACACTTACAGATTTTAATCCCATTTTTTCAATCCATTCCATTGCAATAGGAAGTTGTAATTTTAAATCCTGTGGAACTTCTTGACGCGTAGCTTTGTATTCTGGATAAATTTTTTTTCTAAAATTATCCCCACCTTCTAATGCAAAAATTGCTTGTTGCAAAACCCCATCTTTTTGCATTTTCATCAATAAATTTGCAAATCCCATTAAAAGACCTGTAGGAAAACCTTCTTTATTTTTCAAAGGTGGAAGTGCAAAAAAACTTCTAAACAAAAAACCAAATGTATCGACTAAAATAACTTTATACATTATTTTGCAATCTTTTCTTCAAAAATAAATCTGTGATCTTGTGGCAAGGCTTCATAAATTGCATGAGCAAGATTTCTAATTTCCCATAAAGCTGCTTTGCTACTTCTAAGCTCTAAAAAGTTTTGCAAGCTTCTAGCATTAATACTCCAAGCTAATTCTGTTTTATAACTTTCTGGCATTGCGTATTTTGCAATATCATTTGAAGTACCTTCCAATAAAATTAGTCTTAGATTTTCTAATGCTTTTATACTTTCTTTATCCACTATTTCATTACCTGTAAAAACTAAAAATCTACTTGCTCTTTTCTTGCTTTCATCATTTATAGGTAAAAAACTTTGACATTCTCTAAGTTCTTTAAGCGTGTATCTACTAGATTTCACACTAAAACTACTTATTCTATGTCTTGCCAATTCTTGCAAACAAGCCCTAGAAATTCCTTGAATATAAAAATTGTAGTACAAATGCTCTAAAGTGCTAGAATGCTTATTCTTATTGCCCACCCTATCAATTAAGGCTAAATCTTTTTCACCGCCATTATCACTCTTATCAAAGCTTTGCCAACAAGTCCTAATTGCCAATGAACACACTTCTAGAGGAGTATAATGTCTTAATGTGATTTTCATATTTTTCCTTTAAATACTTAGAGATCGATCATCTTAGTCATAAATAACAACAAATCCATGTATAAATTATATAGTAAGATTCACAATCTCAAAGAATTAGGAAGAGGAATTATTGCTCTTGTTTTGTTTCTTTTTTATGTTTTTTATGATGCTTTTTTTCTTCTTTCACTAAGCATTCATGCTTGTCAGATCGCAAATGTTTATATAAATCACAAAGTCTGGTTTTTTTGCATTCTTCCTTGCTAATACTTTTTACTTTTTCTTCAACATTTTTCAATATCTCTGCTCTTTTTTCTTTCAATTCTTTTAGTGTCATATTTTCTTGATTTTTTTCTTTAAAATCATGGATTGCTTTACGAAAATTCTTCAACTCATCTTTTGTCATTTTTTCAAATCTTTTTTGTAATTCTAAAAAATAATCCACATAATCTTTGGCATTGACTTTTCCTGCCATTTTTGCCATATCGTCATTGCTGACTTTAGAAAAATCTGCGCCAAAAAGAAATCCGCAAATCGCCAATACACTAATTATTTTTATCAATGGAAACCTCCAAAAAATATTAAAATTATCACCATAATAAAAATGGTTATTACAATTATATAGTTAAAAAACTAATCAAAATACAATAATTCTATGACAAATACCACAATATATTTTTCACTCTCTAGCTTATACTATCTTTTATAAACATAGCAATTCAGCCCTTTTTATATCACTCTACACAAATATTACAAAACCTCTAGTCAATCTACTTAAATCTATCTATCTTTTTATATTTATAATAAATATCTTACTACATGCTTCTAATTCTTGCAATCTCATCACGCAATCTTGCTGCTTCTTCAAAATCAAGTTTTTTTGCTGCTTCCAACATTTTTTTATTCAATTCTTTAATAATATTATCACGCTCAGCCTTTGGAATCTTATTTTTCTTATCTAGTTTTACATAAAGATTTGCACTAGATTCTAACTTTAGCTCCTCTTCAAGATTCCTTGCAACAGATTTTGGAATAATATTGTATTTTTTATTATGTTCTTGTTGTTTTTTGCGACGATAGTCTGTAATATCCATTGCCTTTTGCATACTTTGTGTAATTTTTTTAGCATAAAAAATCACCTTGCCATTAACATTTCTTGCTGCCCTTCCCATGGTTTGAATAAGGCTTGTCTCACTACGCAAAAAACCTTCTTTATCTGCATCCATAATCGCAATCAAGCTCACTTCTGGTAAATCTAACCCCTCTCTTAAAAGATTAATCCCCACCAAAATATCAAACTCCCCAAGCCGCAATGCTCGTATCAAATGATTGCGCTCAATAGCATCAATCTCACTATGCATATATTCAATTTTTAGTCCCAGCTCCGCATAATACTTACTCAATTCTTCTGCCATTTTTTTAGTCAATGTTGTAATCAACACCCTCTCCTTCTTTGCCACAACTTTTTTGATTTCATCAAATAAATCTAACACTTGATTATCACTATCCCTTACCTCATATACAGGATCCAAAAGCCCTGTTGGACGGATAATTTGCTCTGCAATATTTTCATTACTCAATTCTAATTCTTTTTGTGCTGGGGTAGCTGAAACAAATAAAAAATGTGGCGCTTTATTGATAAATTCTTCAAATTTTAAAGGACGATTATCTAGTGCACTAGGCAATCTAAAACCATATTCTACCAATACTTCTTTTCTACTCCTATCACCCGCATACATTCCACCAAATTGTGGTAAAGAAACATGAGATTCATCTACAATTACCAAATAAGGCTTTTTCTTTTGCTCAAAATAGTCCAATAAAGAAAAAGGGGTCTCCCCCTCTTTTTTTCCTGTAAGATGTCTTGCATAATTCTCAATCCCCTTGCAAATTCCACTTGCCTGCATCATTTCCAAATCAAACTCTGTACGCCCCTTTAGCCTAGAATGTTCAATCATTCTACCTTCTTTTTCATAAAAAGCAAGCCTTTGATGCAACTCCTCTTCAATATTTTTCAAAGCAATTTTTTGACGCTCATAACCCACAATAAATTGATTTGCTGCATACACCACATAAGAATCTATTTTTTTTATTTCCTGACGCTCAATACTATCAAACAATGCAATCCTCTCAACCTCATCGCCAAAAAACTCTATACGCACAAATTCTATTTCATTATATGCAGGAAAAATATCCACACACTCCCCATTTACACGAAAATTTCCCCTTTCAAAAAAACTATCATTTCTACTATACCCCATATCTACAAGTTTGAGTAAAAATTCTTTATAATTACGCCTTTCTCCCACTTCAATTTTTTCAATCATAGTAAGATATTCTGCAGGATTTCCAAGACCATAATTTGCAGATACACTCGCCACTACAATCACATCATCATATGCTAAAAGCGAAGTTGTAGCACTCAATCTCAAACGCTCTAAATCTTCATTAATACTAGAATCTTTTTCGATAAACAAATCCCTACGTGGAATATAAGCTTCAGGCTGATAATAATCAAAATGTGAAATAAAATACTCTACATGATTTTTTGGAAAAAACCCCTTAAATTCACTATAAAGTTGTGCACAAAGAGTTTTATTATGACTCATAATCAAAGTAGGCATATTGAGCTTTGCAATAATGTTTGCCATACTAAAAGTCTTACCACTACCTGTAACACCAATTAAGGTTTGATACCGATTACCCTTTTGTATAGAATCTGTTAATTTTTCAATCGCTTGTGCCTGATCTCCAGCAGGAGCATAAGCAGAATAAAGCATAAATTTTGACATTTTCTTCCCTAATTACAAACTAATGTTTAATTATACAAATTCCTATTTTAAAAACAAAAAAATAAAAACAAGTTCAAAAAAATTTTTATACATTTTCCTCATGAAAACAAAAAAATAATACAAATACAATAAAAAATCTCAACAATCACTCAACAAAAAAACAATGCTTTTAGCAGTGCTACAAAATCTGGATAAAATTTTATCTACTCACATTTCTTAAAAAATAATCAAAAATATGAAAATCAAATTTTTTCTGAAATTATTCGAATTTATAAAGAGATTAAGTTGACAAAAAATAGATCAAATTAGAATTATCTCATTAATTTAAGTTTAAATCCTTTGATTAGAATGATTACTTATGAAAATTGCGTAATATTAAAACTATCAGAATATATCCCAAATTATACTGGGTTTGGAAAAAGCTTTACAAGAAGTTTACCATCATACACAAAAACAAATCATAGATAATAAAACAATACAAATCTATACTAATGCAGGAGCACAAGAAGTGCAAAGAGCTATTGAAAACAATAGCTACACTTATGCAGATTTAGAGGATTAAGAGAGTATAGAAAAAAACAATCCAATAATGCCAAATAAGCATATTATGGCATATAGAGGTGCTGCAATAATATACAGGCAAATCAGTGGTATTGTTATTAAAGCAAGAATAAGCCCTCCAACAATCTTGCCTGCCCCCTTTAAAAATTCCCAAATAGGCAATAAAATAGGCATGAGCACAGGGCTAGAAAACTGCCATAATAAAAGAAGTGGTAAAAGCACTAAAACAAGAGGAAATGCAAGAGCAAATGAAAGAGCACAAAAAATAAAAAAACCAATAGCATAGCAAGTGCCAATAGGGTATATTATAAGATAATCTGCAATTTTGATAGCTAGAGCTTTAATAAAAGACACATTTTTTTTGCTTTGTGGTTTTGATTGCAACCCTTTTATTTCATCATTAAAAAGAATTCTTCTTAATTCTTCATACTCACTAACCCCATCTATTTTTTGATTGCCATTTATTGCTTTGTTATGATCATACCTTAAAGCTCTAGCCATTGCCCTACCTTTTATCTATCCTTTATGTGGAATATAGCACAAAGACAAAATAAAATCAAGAAATTTTGCTATCAAAGAAACACATGGAAATATTAAAAATTTTTACTGGGGATAGAATTTGTCAATATTCCAATAATATAGTAATGCTATTTTTAGCAGTAACTAAAAAGATTATAAGATTAAAAACAGCATTATTTGTAAAAAATATAAGATACAAATAAAACCACTTTCTCTAACCATCTCATTTACAAACAAATTACTTACTTAGATTTGCACACCAAGCTATATATGCTCTAATTGTGATAAAATGCTTGTTTATAAGCCACATGCCCTAAAATATTAATTTACAACTATAATAATATTTTCTAATCTTTTTTTCCGCTAAAAATATCCCTGCCAAATTTATATTGATAATTAATAAAAGGTAAAAAATCTGTCTGTTTGACAATAGAAGGAGACCATTTTTTTTGTATAGGCGTAATCTTTACCCCAAGGCTAATTCTATGTTTAATATTGATTGTAAAATCTATCCCTGCCTCCACAATAAATCCTGCACTTAAAAATGCATCTTTAAAAAAAGTATAACTTTGATTATCAGTATAAATAACTGCCCCACCACCTAAACCAAAAAATGTCCCCAAGAAATGCTTGTTATTTTTTGTTAGTGCAAATTCTGTGATCAAGTCAATACCCAAAGAAAAAAACATAAAAAGCGAATTATATGAAGGTTTTTGAAAAGTATAATTGATATTATCACTATACGTATCAAGGCTAAAAAAACCTCTAATTCCCACATTTTTTGTAAAAAATGTTTGATTCCCAGCCTTTAAAGACAACATGATAGGAGCGTAAGCCATTTTTCCATGAGAAATTTGTTGTAATCTTAAAATTGAACTCCCAAGACCTATAGAAAAATATTGTCCGCTTTTTTGCCTAATTAATTCTTGTTCTTTGAGAATCTTTTCCACATCATCAGAAAAACTTTCTGCATGTATTCCGCAAAAAAACATTATTACGCATAAAATTTTTCTTTTTAATCTCATAAAAATCCTAGCATTTTTCAACTTTTGATATAATTCTACCTAAAAACTTAAGAAGATTTATGGGATTACAAGCTAGTTTTGAAGTCACGCATCAAAAAGATGCAACAATTGTTTTTATCAAAGGAATATGGGATTTTACCCTACCAAACTCCCTATTGCAGGACTTTAAAAATATGGCACAAAAATATCCAAAAATTGTGCTTGATTTTTCTCAAACTACAAAAATGGATTTTAATGCCACAACTTTTATTTTCCTAAATGCCAATATTCTCTCATATCAAAATGCGAATAAAAGCATTGAATCCCACATTAAAGCTCTTAATAATTTTTATGATTCTACACATCAACCTATCCCAAAACCTTATGGAATTTTTGCGATTTTTGGAAAAAGAATTTGTAATTTTCTTCGTGATATCAACGAATTTACGAATTTTTTTGGCCTTATGCTTTTTCATATCTATCTTTGTATCTTAAACCCTAAAAGATTCCGATTTCAATCTTTTTGCTACCACTTAAACGAATCTGGATTTAAAGCACTGCCTGTCTCCCTGCTTACTTCATTTATCGTGGGAGGCGCAATTACACTACAAGGAGCCATCCAACTCCAAAGCATGGGGGCACCGCTTCTAAGCATTGACACCACTGCAAAACTCTCTTTGCGAGAAATGGGACCTTTTGTCTTAGCACTTGTTATCGCAGGAAGAAGTGCTTCAAGCTATACTGCACAAATTGGGGTAATGAATATCACAGAAGAAAGCAATGCTATGCGTGTAATGAATCTTAATCTTATTGATTTTTTAGTTATTCCTAGATTCTTAGCACTGGTTGTTGTCATGCCCCTTATGGTATTTTTAGCCGATATTGCAAGTATTTTTGCTGGTATGCTTGCAATTAAAGCACACTTGGGAATTAGTTTTTTACAATATATTGAAAGATTTTATGAAACAGTAGGATGGAATAATTTTTTAGTAGGAATTATCAAAGCACCATTTTTTGGTGCTGCTGTAGCATTGGTAGGAACTTTTAGAGGATTGCAAGTTTATGGAGATACTGAACAAGTAGGCAAAGCCACGACAATTAGTGTTGTGAATGCATTGTTTTGGATTATCTTTATCAATGCAATTTTTTCTATCGTTTTTACAAGGTTAGATTTATGAAAAAAGCAGTCATTGAAGTCAATAATCTTACAACTGCTTATGGTGACACGATTATCCATAATAATATCAGTTTCAAAATCTATGAGTATGAGACTTTTGCTATTCTTGGTGGGAGTGGGAGCGGCAAAAGCACACTACTTTCTGCACTCATCATGCTCAATCAACCCAAAAGTGGTGAAATCAAAATTTTTGATCAAAATATCCACCAAATGAATTTACTAGAACGCACGCGACTAATCCAACGCTGTGGTGTGCTTTTTCAATTTGGTGCACTTTTTAGTTCGTTAAGTGTCTTGGAAAATGTAGGAGTAATGCTTGAAGAATATAGCAACTATCCACCAAAAATTATCACAGAAATTTCAAAAATGTGGTTAGATCGCGTAGGACTAGGACCAAAAACTTACAATCTCTACCCCTATGAGCTTAGTGGCGGTATGAAAAAACGCGTAGGGCTTGCAAGAGCTATGGTTTTAAACCCTGAAATTTTATTTTTAGATGAACCTACTAGCGGTCTAGATCCTTTGAGTGCAGAGAGATTTGATAACCTTATCACTGAACTTAAAGATAGCAATCCTTTTAGTGTTGTCATAATTACACATGATCTAGATACAATTAAAAATATTACTGATCGTTTCATTTTATTAAAAGAAGGTAAAATTAGTTTTGAAGGAAATCTGCAAGAGTTTAGCTATTTTGCACGAACAAACAAACTGGATAAAGATAATTTATTTAATAGCACACGAGGAGAGAAATTTTGGAAAGACGTATAAATTTTACTCTAATTGGGATTATTTTCTTTTCTATTTTAACCGCATTAGTGGTTTTTATTATTACATTAGGTAGATACAACTTTGATGATAAGGATTACTTTTTTTACAATATCTACACAGATCATGACATTACTGGTCTAAGTATTAACACTCCTGTGAGATACAAGGGGATTAATATTGGTAGCATTAGCCACATTGGCTTTGATGACAAACAAATTGGTATGGTAAAAATTATCGTAAAAATCAAAAAACATATTCCTGTCAAAAAGGGCTCTACACTCAGTGTAGATTCTCAAGGATTAGCTGGATTAAATTTCCTATCCCTTAAACAAAGCAATCAAGAAGAGGTTATAAAAAATAAAAAAGATGCGATCTTGAATTTTGAGCCCAATATTTTTGGAAAACTCACCCTAAAGGCTGATGAGGCTAGCAAGGAAGTATTAATTCTTCTCAAAAGTTTCAAAACCCTTTTAAGTCAAAATAATATTTCTAGAATCTCGCATATCATTGACAGCGTGCAAAATCTCAGTCAAAATCTCAATCAAACACAAGATCACATTGACAAACTTGCACAAAATCTCAATACACTTACAGACACACTCAATCATCAACTTTCAAATGGAGATTACAATGCTCGCGAAATTCTAAGTCCATTGATTTTAAGAATTGATCATTCGCTAAATTATATTGATCAATTTTTTAAACTTGGTAGCGATGTTTTGAATAAATTTGAAAAAGATCCTTACAATACTCTTTTTGGGGAGCAGAAAAGATGAAAAGATACTTTTATATCATTCTAACCACTTTAATGTTTGCAGGCTGTCTTAATATCAAAATTAAAACAGAATTACCTAAAAAAACTTACTATGATTTAGATACACAAAAACTAGAAACTACTGTGTGCAAAGAATTTTCTACTATTCAAATTGATGGAATCTCAAGCTATTCTTTTTTGGATAATAAAAATATTTTTCAGAAAAAATCCGATGGTACTATTATCACTATAGAAAATATTCAATGGCTCGACAATCCTAAAGAAATGATTAAAAATATTCTTTACAAAAAGGCTTATAAAAAATGTATAATCTTAGGACGCAGTGTTACTAAATATAAAAAATCTATAACAATCAATCTTCTATTTTTAGGTTTTATGGATAATAGCGCATCTATTGAACTAGGTTATAGCATCAGGGATGAAAAATTTAATACCCAAAAAGCAGGTATAATCCATAAAAGCAAGGAGCAAAAAGATGTTGCTGCATTGCAAGAGATTACACAACAAGCGCTAGAAACATTGCTTGATCTTGCAAGCAAAGATTAGTTTTAAAATCTTGACAAAAATAGCAAACTTAGTGTATAATCATGGCTTAAGACTTATCGGGGCGTAGCGCAGTCTGGTTAGCGCACTTGGTTTGGGACCAAGGGGTCGAAGGTTCGAATCCTTTCGCCCCGACCATTGTCTTGTTGTTATTGTTTGTGGTGGATGTAGCTCAGTTGGTTAGAGCATCAGGTTGTGGCTCTGAGGGTCGTGGGTTCGAGCCCCATCATCCACCCCATGAATAATCGATATAAATTTATACAATAATAACTTGCGTTCGTAGCTCAATTGGATAGAGCACCAGACTTCGGATCTGGGGGTTAGGGGTTCGACTCCCTTCGGGCGTACCACCTAACTCATTTTTTTATTATTTATACGCGCTCGTAGCTCAGCTGGATAGAGCAACAGCCTTCTAAGCCGTAGGTCGCAGGTTCGAATCCTGCCGGGCGTACCACCTCTCCAAAATTTCACAAATATTTCAACAGATTTAAAAATTTCTATACTATTTGAACTATTTAGCCAAAACACATCTCTCTACATACAATAATTTATAAAATCTCTAAAAAGACATTGTTAAATAGATATATCTAAAAGAGCTATTACTAGCCTAGCTTTTCAACTTAATTTGCTTGATTTAAATCTTAAATCAAAAAATACCAAAATCTAGTTAAAAAATTAAAATACAAACATTTCCTCGATAATTTTTAAAATCTTATTTTTATTTGTCTCACTACTTAAAATTTTGGCCGCAAGATGAGAGCAATTTTTCATTTTTTCTATATCTTGTATTTTTAAATTATTGAGAGTTTCTGCGATATCTTTAGGGTTATAACTCTTTGCAGTAATGCCATTTTGGTATTTTTGTAATATCTCATGCATTTCACGATGTGGAATTGCCACGATTGCTAAACGTGACTGCATATATTCAAAAAACTTATTAGGCATTGTGTATTCAAGATTAAAATTTGATTTTGGCAATGCATAAATTCCAATATCGTATTTTTGAGAAAATGGAACAATCTCTTCAAAATGAACAGGTGGAATAATACGTATTTTTTTTCCATTTTTTTGACGTAAAGCCACCATATCCTGTAATTTTTGCAAATATTTAGAATCATGACATACTAACATCAAGTCCAAACTAAAAGATTCATCACAATAATCTATAATTTCAATAGTTTTTTCAATCTCTCGCAAAGGATTTGCAAAGCCATGATAAATCATTTTGATATTATTCTTATCAACTGGGCTTGGCATAAGATCATAATATTTACTCAAAGAATAAAAAACTTCACTTTTTATACCATAACTCTTTTGATATGCTGCACTTAATCCCAAAGCCACTGTAATTACCCTATCAGCATCCTTAAGATATCTTTTGCATAAATAATCATTAAATTTTGCAAACAATATTCTCCACCTAAGATTATTTGTACATTGCTTGGGATAAAACTCTCTTGCATCAAATAAAACTTTTGCATTTTTTTTATATCGCAAAACAATAGGTAGCAATACTAAATCATGACAAATAATTAAATCAAAAGATTTTTTTTGCAAAAATTCCACAATTTCCAAACGATTGTGTGTATAAATCAAACAATTCCAACGCCGTAAAAATACATTAAAATATAAACCAATTTCTTGCAAAAAATTGCGCTTTTTATATGCGCTATAACTATAAGTAGCAACGCCTGGAATCTCATCACAAGCAATCCCCATTGCACTCACTTCATGCATATCTTTTAAAAATCCTACCATTCTTGATGGTCTAGGATTGATAGCAACATTGGCCGCACACAGAACTAAAATTTTCATTTATAGCATATCCAAAAATGCCTTTTTACCTTTATTTTCCCTTAGTGTATCATTAACTTCTTTGAGCAATATTTGCAACAACATTTTGTGAGATAAAACCTCTTTTGGCATCAAAATCAATGCATTAGCTTTTTTGATATAATCCTCTATATCAAAAGCGACAAAACTTTCTTCTTGACATACAAACATGTGCATTTCTTCAAGATCGATTTTTCTAGCACTACTTTTTTGTGCAAAAACCTCACGATGTAAATCAAAAAACCTTTCTAATCTTTCTGTGCGACTCTCTTTATTTTCTGTAGATAAAATCAATGAAGGCTTTCCTTTAGCACTAAATTCAATCCTGCTTTCACCTTGAGCCATTGGAAAACTATCTAGCCAAATATCAATTACATGCCCATATAAAGCACTATCAACAAATCCCGTAAAATAAAATCGTGATAATATTGTTGAATCAATTGCCTTAATCTTTTGGCAGATTTCATCTTTATTGCCACCGCCACAAGCAAGAAAAATAGTTTTTGGATTTTGTTGCATAATAGAAATAATTGTTTGCAAAAATTCTTGATGATCAATTTTTACCAGTCGACCTATATTTCCCAAAACCACACAGTCTTTAGGATATTGTGCACGGATATGTGCAATTTGTTCTTCTGGTACATAAGGATTATAAAAACAATCATCCATTTTTACAGGAATCCCGATAAATTCATAACCTTCATGCATGATTTTTTCTTGATTTCCACAAATATGTGTAATTTTTTTATCAATACAAGGAATATCATAGACAAAATTTCCATGACTCCAAAAAATTTGTTTTTTTGCCGCGCGTGTTGCTAATAAAAAATCGCTAATCCCATAGCCATTATTTGGGCTAATCAAAATTTCTACACCATCTTTTATAATTTTTTCACGCAATACTAAGGCTTTTTCCAAATGAGAATTGTAATACACTGCCTTATTTTGTTCTCCCAAAATATCTACAACCTCAATGCCTAAATCTGTATAACTTTTTAAAATTCCTGCATCATTATCACTTTTTTCTAATAGACTCATCAAATAAAGTTTGACTTTATATTTTTTCTTAAATTCTTCATTATCTAGCAATACTTTCAAAAAGCTATACTCCACCTTATAGGGTGAATTTTCTACCAATCTATCCCTCAAAATCCCAATAACACCACTTTCTTGATACCCACATTCTGGCAATACAAATTGTTTAGCAAATTGTTGATATTTTTCTGCAGCATAAAGACTAATTTCTTGATTAAATTTTTTCCAGTCTTCTTGAGAAGAAAAATTATTACCACATATGTGATAGATAAAAAATTGCAAATAAAGTGCAAAATCTATTTTTTTTGCATCGTAAAAATCTAATTCTTTATAAAAAATTTCCTTCCAGATTTCATAAAACTCCAACCATCCGCGATGATTAAAAAAATGTTTAAGATTCCAAAAAAAATGCAATTGCCAATTAAAAACCGAGCGTTTTTCCTTATAGCTAAAACTAAAAAAATTTTCTTGTAAAACCTTTTTTAAATTCTGTGAAAAAATCTCAAAAGGTATTTTTATTGTTTCAAAAAATTGCAACATTAAATTAATGCTTTTTTGTGCTTCCAAACAATGAATATCAATGCGCACAATATTTTGCAAGTAAAACTCTAATCCCTCCTTTGCTTTACCATTTAAAATCTTTGCCAAAAATGCCAATTCTAGTAGCATAACATTTTCATTATCACTTACACCATTTGCAAATAAACTCTCTATAGCAATGCTCTCAAGTTTTGTAAACTGATCAATTTTGTTTGCATTTAAAAATAAAACATACAAACAAAGATAAGATTTATCAGCAATATCCCCCTTAGCAAAAATAAAATCAAAAATTTTTTCTCGAAAGAGTTGTAAAATCTCATCAGGCACCATATTAAAACTTTGACTACCCATTCTTTGTATAATTTCTAGAATCTGGTGTATAACCAAATCTATATCATATTTATTTTGTGCATTTTTTAATAATTCTAAAATTTTTTGATAATCATTTTGTAGTATCTTCATCTTGCGTCCTATCAATAATCCAAAGATATGTTGGTGCCTTTTTTTTTGCATAAGGCACAATTTTTGCCGTAACATAGCCACTACTATCTATAATTTTTTCCACCTTGCCCACAGGAATATTTTCTATAAAAATTCCATCAAGACCACTTGTTACAACCTCATCACCCACTGCAATTTGATAGTACTGCGGGATAAAATCAGCCAACAACCTATCCTTATCATCAGGGTCAAAATGAATAAGTGCAGGAGTTTTATTTTCTCCAATATACACACTATAGCTACATTTTTCATCACCATTAAAAAGCCCCAATAATCTTTCGTTTTCCACGACTGCAATCCCTAATGCATATCCATCTCGAACCAAACCAAAAATAGAATCTGAAGAATATTTTTTAAAATTACTATTTAACCAAACTCTATTATACTGTGAAAGTTCGACATAAGACATCGCCATTACGGGAGAAAAAATATGCTTATCAAAAAGGTTTAACTGAGGGTAAAATTTCAATACTCTATCAAGCTTATCTTTTGTATCTTGCAATTCTAAAGCAAGCTTTTGGTATTCTTGATATTTTTCTTTATAAATCCCAATCGTTTTAGCTTGGGCAAAAAACTTATCATAACTATCTTTTGACAAAGATAGCAAATGATGATAACTACTCTTAATATTATCAGTTAACAAAAAAATGGCTTTTCTTGCCTTCGTATTTGATTCAAAAAAAATAGCAAAAACACTCAGGCAAACTAACAAAAAAACCAAAAATTTATAACGCATCAATCATACTTTAGATTCTGCAATAAATCCATATTCTCCAATGCCTCGCTTGTTCCTTTTGCTACAGCAAGAAGAGGCTCATTGCCCACTACCACAGGCAATTTTACAACATCAGAAAGATAACGGTCTAATCCTCTAATTAATGCTCCACCACCTGTAAGCACAACACCATTTTCTACAATATCACCTGCTAAATCTGGTGGAATCTCCTCCAAAATATTTTTTAAGGTATTGCCAATTTCTTGAAGTTGATGTTTGATTGCCTCTCTTACATCTTCGCTACTCAATTCAATGGAATTTAATAACCCACTTACTTGATCCTTTCCTTTTACGCGAAGTGTCAAAGGCGGATCTTGAGGATATGCACAACCTATTGCAATTTTAATATCCTCGCCTGTTCTCTCACCAATCACGAGATTATATTTTTTACGGATATAATCCACAATTGCATAATCAATCTTATCACCAGCAACACGAATAGACTTACTAATTACAAGACCACCAAGAGAAATTACGCCAATTTCTGTAGTTCCGCCACCAATATCTACAATCAAACTCCCCTGTGGCTCTCTAATAGGAAGTCCTGCACCAATTGCCGCTGCCATGGGTTCTTCAATCAAAGAAACATCTCTAGCACCTGCGCTCATTGCAGACTCTTTAACCGCTTTTCTCTCAACACCTGTTAATCCATAAGGCACACAAACCATTACACGAGGGCGAATTAGTGTTTTTCTTTTATGTGCCTTTTCAATAAAGTATCGAATCATTTTTTCTGTAATATCAAAATCTGCAATTACGCCATCTTTCATTGGACGAATTGCCCGAATACTACCCGGGGTTTTTCCAATCATTTCCTTAGCCTCTTTCCCCACTGCCAAAACATCCCCATAACCATCAAAACGATCTGTTTTTACAGCAACAATAGAAGGCTCATTAATAATAATCCCCTGTCCTTTTACAGAAACTACGGTATTAGCCGTCCCCAAATCTATGGCAATATCATAAGAAAAAAGTCCTATAAGTTTATCCAACAGCATTTTTATCCTTTAACTTTTGATGTTTTTTAATTAACAACGGTTTAGCCTTACCTTCAACTGCATCTGCTGTAATCACAATTTCATACCCCTTCATTTCCGGAAGATCAAACATTACATCTGTACATACTTCTTCTACTATTGTACGCAGCCCTCTTGCACCAGTCTTGCGAATAATAGCCAAATCTGCAATTTTTTCCAAAGCCTCAGTTTCAAAAATCAACTTTGTCTCATCAAGTTCAAAAAGTTTTTGATACTGCTTAATGATAGAATTTTTAGGCTTTGTCATAATATTAATCATCGCTTCTTTAGTAATCATCTCTAGCGTTGCTACCACATGCAATCTTCCAATAAACTCTGGAATCATTCCATAAGAAATTAAGTCATCTGATTCTACAAGATGTAAGATATTCTCATCGCTCAAAACTTCTTTTTTATCAGTCCCAAAGCCTAGAACGCTTTTACCCATTCGTCTTTTAATAATATCTGTCAAGCCATCAAAAGCTCCCCCGCAAATAAACAAAATATCACTTGTATCTATCTGGATAAAATCTTGATTAGGATGTTTTCTACCACCTTTTGGCGGGATATTTACCACACTTCCCTCAATAATTTTTAACAATGCTTGCTGCACGCCCTCGCCACTTACATCTCTTGTAATAGAACGATTTTCAGAAAGACGAGAAATTTTATCAATCTCATCAATAAAAACAATCCCTCTTTGTGCACGCGCTACATCACCATCTGCTGCTTGCAAAAGTCTTGTTAAAATATTTTCTACATCTTCTCCCACATAACCTGCTTCTGTAAGACTTGTAGCATCGCAAATTGCAATAGGAATATCCAACGCTTTAGCAATAGTTTGTGCTAATAAGGTTTTTCCGCTGCCTGTAGGTCCAATAAATAAAATATTGGATTTAGCAATCTCTACATCATCATCTATCTCTTGTTTACTTAAAATTCTCTTGTAGTGATTATAAATTGCCACAGAAAAAACTTTTTTCGCCCTCTCTTGTCCAATTACATAATCATCAAGTTTTTGTTTTAATTCTTTTGGTGTAGGTATAGAATCTAGCACCACTTCCTCTTGTTGATTAAAAAAGTCTTCATTTTCTGGGAGACTTTGATAAGTTTGACACAAATAAGCAATACAAAATTTACAAATATAAACTTCTTTAGAATCACTCCCTTTGTTACCACTAATAAATTGCTCTCTTTGAGAACCTTCTCTGCCACAAAAACTACATTGCATAATTTTATCACTCATTATCACCCCTTTTAACAGGTATTCCTCTTTGAGAGTTCATAATAAAATTACAAATTTTTTTTACAAAAATATTTTCAGGATCTTTTTGCAATTCTTGCTTTGTTAAATCACTAAGCAAGCCCTCTTTTGAAAAAAGACGCTTATATAACGCATTAATATAATCTACATCTTCATGAGAAAATAATAAACGCAAACGATGACGATTTAATCCACGAATTACCGCACGATTTCCTTCTAAAATACAATAAGGAGGTGCATCTTGTGTAAGCATAGACCCTCCTCCTACCATTACCGCATCACCAATTTTTACAAATTGATGCACTGCGCTAAGCCCTCCTAAATTTACATAATCTCCAACTTCAACATGTCCACCTAATGTAGCATTATTTGCTAAGATACAATGATTACCGATAATACAATCATGTGCAATGTGTACAAATGCCATAAAAAGATTATTATTGCCAATGATAGTTTTCTTGCCGCCCCCCTCAGTCCCAGGATTAAACATGCAATGTTCACGAATAATATTATTATCTCCGATCTCCAAAAAAACCTCTTCGCCATGATATTTTAAATCTTGAGGTATTGTGCCTAAAACTGCGTAAGGAAAAATGGTATTATTTTTACCAATTGTTGTGTTCCCAATAACTGTTACTCCATTATATAGTTTTGTGCCATCACCAATTTTTACTCCATCACCAATTACACAAAAATCACCAATACTAACATTTTTTCCAATCTCTGCTTTGGGGGAAATTACAGCAGTTTTAGCAATTGTATTGCATACTTCTTCCACTCTAGCTCCTTTTAATCTTTTTTATCAGCTATCATTGCTTTTAACTCAGCTTCTGCGACAAGCTCATCATCGACATAAGCTTTCGCATCAAGTTGCCACACAGCCCCTTTGTTTTTAATCACACTCAATTTATAAATCAATCGATCTCCAGGAATCACAGGGATTCTAAACTTTACCCTATCAATTGTCATAAAATAAACAATTTTACCCTTAGCCGCTTCATAATCCTCACCCCAGGTGCTAACAAATGCTAATATGCCACCTGCTTGTGCCATGCCCTCAACAATCATTACACCCGGATAAATTGGCTGTCCAGGAAAATGCCCTTCAAAAATTTCTTCATTTGTAGTGACGTTTTTATAAGCAAGAATATCTTGCCCTTTATTGATTTCAATCACCCTGTCTACAAGCAACATTGGGTAACGATGTGGCAAAATTTTCTTAATCTTATTAATATCTAGCATTTCATTATCCTAAAGATTTTTTTAGTTTTTTATAGCCTGAATTTTATCAAAAATAAACTTAAATTTTATAGAAATTCAACAACTCTAAAAATATTCTCTTCTTGAAAAATACTTTGCACTTCCACGCTAAGATTTTCATCAATCTTTTTAGAAACAACAAATATCGCATTAAGACTTTGGTATCCACATAGAGCTATCCTAAGTTCCATTTCTTTTTCTAGATTCCATGAATTTGATTTTAAATCTAAAATATTTTGAAATTGTGTGGCAAACATAAAATTAACAAATTCCAAAGGAACAAACATGCTATCATCTTTGCTCGAATAACCAATTTGATAATCCCCACTTTGATATTTTTTTTGCAAATGCTCTGGCAAACTTATTTTTGGTTTAACCCATAAAATTTTTGGTATCTTTGTCTTTTTTTTACTTTGTGAGTTTGCTAACACATAATGCGGTAGGGCACAATCTGTAAAATCCATAAGACTTGAAGAAAGAATTCTAAAAACTTGATATTTTCGCTGTATTAATAAATAAGGAGAATGTGTTTTTTCCAAATTATCTCTTTTTGCAAAAACCTCTTGCCTCTCCTCAATACTACCCAGTGGCTTAGGGTTAAACAGGTCGCTTAACATTTCTAAACTTGTTTTATTTTGCTTTTCACGCTGTTTAGCTAATGCAAATTTACAACCACAATAATTCTGACGATATAAGTTATCCTTTTTTGCCAACTCATTTTGTTTTTGTACACCACCATTAGCGCGCACATTTATTTTTACAAAATCCAAATCATAAGCACTTGCAATATTATCACCTTCAATAAACAATCTCTCTTGTTCTTTCATCGGTGAAGAAAGCAGGGTTGTAGTAAATCTTTTTTCACCTATTTTTTTACTTTCAGCAGCGCTACGTGCAAGCCTAATATCAAAGCACTTCACACAACGTTCTCCTTTTTCTGGCTCTTCTTCAAGCCCTTTTACTCCATCGAGCCAAGAATCCATGTCCCATTCGCCGCATAATAATTCAATCCCTAACATATCACAACTTCTTTGCACATCAGCAAGTCGTAAGTCGTGTTCACTTTTGGGATGAATATTGGGATTGTAAAAAAATCCTATCAATTTTTCATCAGGATAGGCTTTTTGCAGTTCGCTTAAAAAATAATGACTATCTACTGAGCAACAAATATGTACTAACATCTAATCTTCCTTTTTTAAAACCATAAAAATATAATATCCCACACCAATACACAAAACAACAATAATAAAAATTAACAATAATAAATCGACAAGTTCCATATTTTATTCCTGTGGTATTTTATAATGTTTCATGTGAAACTTTCAACTCTTTTTCTCTTAACTGTCCACATGCTGCAGAAATATCTATTCCTTTTGATTCTCTAATTGTTGCAAGCAATCCTCTTTTTACCAAAAAATCTGCAAATTCTTTAACTTTTTTCATCTCTGGACGCTTAAATTCTGAACCTTCATGAGGATTAAATAAAATCAAATTTACTTTAGCCTGCAAGCCATTGAGTAATTTTAAAAGCGTCTTAGCACTTTTAATATCATCATTTACATCCTTGATCACAAGATATTCAAACATAATTTTTTTTCGTGTATCTACAGGAAATTCTCGAACAGCTTCAATAATACTTTCTATATTATAAGCCTTATTCATAGGAATAAGCTTAGTACGCAATGCATTATCCACTGCATGTAGTGAAATTGCTAACTGTACCCCTAAATTCAACTCTCCAAGTTTTTTGATTCTAGGGGCAATACCACTTGTAGAAATTGTTTGTCGTCTTGGAGAAATAGATAAACCATCAAGCTGACTAATCACTTTTATAGCCTGAGCTACATTATCTAAATTATTTAGTGGTTCTCCCATTCCCATAAAGACAATATTTACACGCTTTTCTGGTAATAAATCATTATCCTTTTTCAATCGCACTACCTGTTCAACAATCTCTCCTGCACTTAAATCTCTCACAAAACCACCTTTTGCAGTAAAACAAAAAGCGCAACCTACCTTACAACCAATCTGACTGGAAAGACAAAAAGTATATCGCTCCCCTTCTAAAACATTTCCATTTTCATCAAGCTTTTTATCTCGCATTTTGATAAAAACACTCTCAAAGCTAAACCCATCTAATGTCTTAAAAAGATATTTTTTTGTCCCATCTTTTGAAATCTCTACTTTAATTATCTCCAAATGTTGAATTTTATAATCTTTTTTAAGTGTCTCTTTCAAATCTTTTGGTAGATTCTGCATAGAATCAAAATCTTGCGTGTATTTAACATACAACCAATGATAAATCTGCTTGGCACGAAATGCCGGTTGCATTTTTTCTTCCAATTCTTTTAAAGTAAAATTATAAATATTTTGCATCACTCATCTCTACTCTAATTTAATTTAAAATTATAGCAAAACATTACCCCTCTATCTTTTTAACTAAAACTATAAAATAGCTTCTTGCTCCTCCTATAAAATTTTCTAATTTCTAGTAGCTGAGATAATTTTTCAAACAATCTTGATAAATTATTGCAATAGTTACTTACACAAAAATCCTAATTTTAATTCTTTTAATAATTTAAAAAGATAAACTAGAAGTTATAAAATTAAGCCTTTGCTTAACAACTCTTAATATAAGCTTCATTGAAAATTATGTATAATAAAAATGTGCTTCAGTTTTCAAATAAACTTTATTTAAGTTTAAAAACAAATAGGGGAGGAGAGGCTAACTTACTATATTAGGAAGGTTTTAAATGGAAATAATGATTTTATTGTTTTTTGCGGCCTTACTCATTCTTTTTATATTTATAAAAACAATTATCAAGTATCCTTTTTTAGGTCTTTGTGGGGTAATTTTAACTGCCTTATTTTGTTTGGTAGGTTTTTGGTGGGGTGTGCTTATAATTTTAGGAGTATTCTGCTTTCTTCTTTGCACACTAAGACAAGATTTACAATAATACCTTTTTTTATCAAGTATTACTTACTAACTACTTTTTTTATAACCTCTTCTATTTTTTTTATTATTATGTGATGATTTTTCATAAAATCTTGATGAGCTTGGGTATTGCAATAGTTACTTACACAAAAAATCCCCATACAAGGAATCTGAATTTTTTTTGCCACAGAAAGCACAGAATAAAACTCCATATTTTCTAACAAAATTCCTTGTTTTAAAAACTTTTTGGCTATCTGCATATCAGTGGTAATGTAATTGCTAGAATTTACAATCACAGATCTTAGTTCTAAGGTTTTGATTTTATTAATCGTTTCACATGAAACATCATCGATACTTTTTTGATGTAATTGAATTGGAGCATAACTTTTATCTTCAAAAAAACTGGTTTCAATTTGAGTAGATTCTTGACTAACACAAATCTCAAGTAATGGTAGATTTAAATCATAGCTTCCTGCACTCCCAACAAAACACAAAAAATTAGGCTTATTTTTGATACAAATTTGAGTTAAGTTGATAGCACTCTCAATAAGCCCTACACCAATATTTATAGCAAGATCAAAACTTTCTCCATTGCCTGCACAAACAAACATTATCGCACCTTTATTTTTTAAATTCTTACTGGTATTTTTTGAGATTGCAAATAAGCTTTTAAATCAGGAATCTTAATAATATCTTGATGAAAAATACTCGCAGCAAGTCCCGCATCAGCAAGACACTCTCCCTTAGGATCTTCTTGAAAAATCTCTAAAAAATCTTTCATTTTTCCTGCACCGCCACTAGCGATCACAGGAACACTAGCAAGCTTTTTAACAAACTCTAAACATTCTATATCAAAACCTTGTTTCACTCCATCACAATCCATACTGGTCAACAAAATCTCTCCTGCGCCCCGATTGCAAACTTCACTAATCCATTCTCCCAAATCCTTATGTGTGTCCTCACTACCCCCTTTAACAAAAACACTCCATCCACTTTTTGTTTGCATCGTTTTTTTTACATCAATAGCTATAATAATACATTGACTACCAAATTTTTTTGCACTTTGTGTAATAAATTCTGGATTTTTAATAGCAAAGCTATTTAGACTTACTTTATCTACACCAGAATCTAATAAACAATTTATATCTTCCAGACTACTAATCCCCCCTCCTACACTTAAAGGAATAAAAACTTCCCTGGACACTTTTTTTACTACATCTAGCATAATAGATCTTTTTTCAAGAGAAGCACTAATATCAAGCAGCACTAACTCATCAGCACCCATATCACTATATTTTTTTGCTAAAGCTACAGGATCTCCCATCTCTCTTAATCCCTCAAAATTCACACCTTTTACTACCCTACCCTCTTTGATATCTAGACAAGGTATAATTCTTTTTGCAAAATCCTGCATAAATTGCTCCTTTATTTTATTTATAATGATACACTACTAAGTATTTAAAAAACACAAAAATTTTGCTAGAATATTCTCAAAAATTTGGAGATATTTTGCATTATCAGGCAAAAAAAAAGTTTGGGCAAAACTTCTTAAAAGACAAAAGTTTTGTTTATAAAATTGTCCAATCCATTCCCAATATATATAGCGATGAAAAAATCATAGAAATTGGGGTTGGCTTGGGTGATTTGAGCGATGAGCTGCTCAAACTATATCCTATAAAAGCTTATGAAATTGATAGTGATTTGTGTTCTTTACTTAGAAAAAAATATGGCAGCATGCTAGATTCTAAAAGATTTGAATTGATTAATCAAGATGTGCTAGAACTGAAAAATTCGCAGGGTTGGTTACATAATACTCCCTACATCTTAGTATCAAATCTACCTTATTATGTAGCCACGCATATTATATTAAAAGCGTTAAAAGATCCTTTATGCAAAGGATTTATCGTCATGACGCAAAAAGAAGTGGCACAAAAATTTAGTGCAACATGCGGAGAATCTGCATTTTGTGCTTTAAGTGTTTTAACCCAAACACTTGGAATAGCACAATATTTATTTGATGTTCCAAATACTGCTTTTGATCCAATACCTAAGGTAACATCTGCGGTTTTTATGGTCAAAAAAAATCAGAACATGCTAAAAGAAAATTTTGAAAATATGTTAAAAATTGCCTTTAGCGCACCGCGTAAAAAATTATTCAAAAATCTAGCCGCACGACATGATAAAGAAAAACTGCATAAAGCTTTTGAACAATTAGAAATTGATAAGGATATTAGAGCTCATCAGCTAGAAACTCATTTGTATCACCAAATTTTTGAATTAATAAAGGAATAATTATGGAAAACAATGTGGAAAATAACGAAAACATAAAAACAGAAGATGAAAAAAGAAAGCCATTTGTTCGAACAAATTCTGCAAAAACTAGGGCGCATAGCGATGATCAAGAATCTCCAAAAAATGCGCGTAAAGAAAAAAAACGCTGGAATTCTAAAAAAGATACTAAAAATGAACATACAAATACTGGGGTTAGGGAAATTCAAAATGTTAATGAGCGTGGCAATCTTGGATTCCATAAAGACCTCAAAAAAGGCGTAGAAATTAATAATCGCATTCAAAAAAGTTCTCTTAATCCTCATTACAAACTTAACCTTAACACCAAAGCAAAAGTAAGAATCACTCCACTTGGTGGGCTTGGTGAAATTGGTGGAAATATGATGGTAATGGAAACAGAAAATTCTGCGATTATTATTGATGTGGGAATGAGCTTCCCTGAAGAAAATATGCATGGTGTAGATATTTTAATTCCTGACTTTAACTATATTCATGCAATTAAAGATAAAATTGCTGGTGTAGTGATTACTCATGCACACGAAGATCATATTGGCGCGGTGCCCTATTTATACAAACAATTACAATTTCCTTTGTATGGCACACCCCTTGCCCTAGGAATGATTGGAAATAAATTTGATGAACATGGGTTAAAAAAATTCCGCTCCTGTTTTAGAATTGTAGAAAAACGCAAACCTATTGCGATTGGGGATTTTGAAATTGAATGGATTCATATCACACACTCTATTATTGATGCATCAGCACTTGCCATCAAAACAGAAGCAGGAATCATTGTTCATACTGGAGATTTTAAAATCGATCACACTCCTATTGATAATCTCCCTACAGACTTACATCGTCTTGCATACTATGGTGAGCAAGGTGTTATGCTTTTATTAAGCGATTCTACAAACTCTCATAAAAGTGGTAGCACAGCATCAGAAGCAAGCGTTGGGCCAACTTTTGATGCACTTTTCAAAGCTGCAGAAGGAAGAGTAATTATGAGTACATTCTCCTCTAATATCCACCGCGTATATCAAGCAATTAGCTATGGAATCCAACATAATAGAAAAGTTGCTGTCATCGGTAGATCTATGGAAAAAAATATTGATATAGCACGAGAGTTAGGCTACATCAATATTCCTAGCGATATCTTTATCGAAGCACATGAAGTAAATAATTATCCTGATGAAGAAGTATTGATTGTTACTACCGGCTCACAAGGGGAAACTATGAGTGCGCTTTATCGTATGGCAACAGATGAGCATCGTCATATAAAAATCAAACCCACAGACATGGTAATTATCTCTGCAAAAGCAATTCCTGGAAATGAAAGCGCGGTTTCTACTGTATTAAATTTTCTTATGAAATCTGGTGCAAAAGTCGCTTATCAAGACTTTAGTGAGATTCATGTAAGTGGGCATGCTGCACAAGAAGAACAAAAGCTCATGCTACGCCTCATTAAACCAAAATTCTTCTTACCTGTACATGGAGAATACAACCACGTTGCTAAACACAAAGAAACTGCTATTAAATGTGGTGTTTTAGAAAAAAATATTTATCTCATGGAAGATGGTGATCAAATCGAGGTTAATCCTAGCTATATTCGTAAAGTTAAGTCCATAAAGAGTGGAAAAATATTTATTGACAATCAAGCTTGTACAGAAATTGACAATATTGTCGTCACAGAAAGACAAGCACTAGCTGATTGCGGAATGCTTGTTTTGGTGGCATTTATTAATAAACATGAGCAAAAATTGCTCAAAGATACAAAAATTACCACCTTAGGAATCATTAATCCTAAGAATGAAAAATCCTTTATTAAAGAATTAGAAGATGTTCTATCCTTGCATATTAAAAATATGAAATCTGAAACACTAGCAAGTGCAAAAACATTGGAAAATGATCTTAGAAACATGCTAAGAAAATTTTTATTCAAAAAAACAAAAAAATATCCTACAATCGTCATTCATACTTATACAAAATAAGGATAATAATGGATTTTCAAAAAATTGCAAAAGAAGTGTTAGAACTAGAAGCAAAAGAACTTTTAAAAGTTGATACTACAAAAATTGATTTTCAGAATATTGTAGAGACAATTTTAAACTCTAGTGGCAAACTTATTGTCATGGGAGTTGGAAAAAGTGGGTTAATTGGGCAAAAAATTGCCGCAACTCTTGCTAGTACTGGTACTCCCAGCTTTTTTATTCACCCTACTGAAGCAATGCACGGTGATTTAGGAATGATAGAAAAAAAGGATATCATTCTTGCTATTAGCTACAGTGGAGAGAGTGATGAACTCATTGCAATTTTACCTCACTTAAAACGCCTAAGCTACAAAGTTATCACAATGAGCAAGGATTCTCGTAGCTCACTATCAAAAGGGGGAGATTTTTTTATCCCCATTAACATTGAAAAAGAAGCTTGCCCTATCAACACAGCTCCCACAAGTTCTACCACCCTTACTCTTGCACTAGGAGATGCATTAGCAATATGCCTCATGAAAGCAAGAAGTTTTACTACACATAATTTTGCATCTTTTCATCCTGGGGGTAGTTTAGGAAAAAAACTTTTTGTAAAAATCAAAGATTTAATGCAAAAAGAAAATCTTCCTATTATTTCACCAGAAATACCTCTAAAAGATGCCATTATCAAGATGAGTGAAGCAAGACTTGGTAGTGCTATACTTGCACAAAATAATCAACTCTATGGTGTTTTAAGCGATGGTGATTTAAGGCGCGCAATGATGGCAAAGAATTTTAGCTTAGAAACTCCTGTAAAATCCTATGCTACATTAAATCCAAAATTTTGTGATGATGAGAATATGCTCGCCCAACAAGCCTTAGAATTTATCGAACAAAATAAAATTCAGCTGCTTATCATTACAGATTCTGCAAAAAACATCAAAGGAGTGGTACATCTGCATACTCTCATTTCTGCAGGCATTAGGAATTCATAAAATTAAAAAATTTTACGGCACCAAAGCTTGTATTGATCTATTTAGCGTTTTGTTTTTATATTAAATTCCTCTTGTATGAGAATGCTTTGCACTTTTTCTATATTTATAATGGCGGTGCTTCCTTGTATGCCGCCTTGAATTGGTTATTCTTCTAAATCCGCATAGGTGTAGCTATTACTTCTAATAGCTCTTTACACTTCTTCTGTTCCTGCATTAGTATAGATTTGTATATTTTTATTATCAATGATTTGTCTAATATTATTTTGCATAGCCTTTAGCTCTTCTGCTCTACTCTTTACTTGCTCTAGTATGCTTGTGGTAACAACTTGACTTTCTATGTTGGACAAAAGGGTTATTATTTTTCACAAGACTTCAAATTTGCTTAATAAAAACAATGATATTTTCTACAATTTTGCTACATTCAGTAAAAAAGCCTTTATTTTTTTAATAATTTTTATATTTTACGGAAGAAAAAAATTATAATGGTCTAAAACATCAAGGAAGGTAATGAAATTAACACTTACAAAACAAATTTTTATTGCTTTAGTTTTAGGAATCTTTGTAGGATATATTTTCCCTGATTTTTCCACACACCTCAAAGTTTTTGGAGATATTTTTATCCGCATGATCAAAATGATCATCATCCCTCTTGTTTTTACTACACTAATTGTAGGCATTGCAGGAACAGGAAATTTCAAAAAACTTGGAAAACTTGGAGGAAAAAGTATTATCTGGTTTGAAATTGCAAGTCTTTTAGCTCTTGTTATTGGTCTAGTTGTAGTAAATCTCTTACATCCTGGTACAGGAGTAAATCTTAATACTAGCGAAAATCATATATATAATACAGCAGAAAAACATCTTGATATTGTTGCTTTTTTGGTAAATATCGTGCCTAGCAATATTATGCAAGCTTGTGCTAATGGAGATATTTTACAAATTATATTTTTTTGTTGCTTTTTTGGAGTAGCCTTAGCCCATCTTGGCGATAAGGGGCAAAATATTGTAAATCTTGCACAAAATGTCGCAGAAGCAATGTTTAAAGTCACACAATACATTATGTATTATGCTCCTATTGGTGTTTTTGCAATGATAGCCTATGCAGTAGGTAATTTTGGATTATCAATGATGATTCCTTTAGGCAAGCTTGTATTTTCACTTTATTTTGCAATTTTTATTTTTTTATTGATTTTACTTTGCATTACATCTTTTATTGCAAAAGCAAATTTATTTTGTATAATCAAAGCCTTATGGCAACCCTTACTTTTAGGATATTCTACTGCGGCTAGCGAAGCTGCTCTGCCTTTATTAATGCAAAAGCTCCATGCCCTAAAAATTCCTAAACCTATCATTACTTTTGTAATCCCCACAGGTTATTCTTTCAATCTTGATGGCTCGACACTTTATACTTCATTAGCAGTCATCTTTCTTGCACAAATGTATCAAATAGAGCTTAGTTTATCACAACAAATTGTCATGCTTTTAGTCCTTATGGTATCTACAAAAGGTATTGCTGGTGTGCCTGGGGCATCTATTGTGGTTATTACAGCAACAGCTGCATCATTTGGTATACCTACAGAAGGCATAGCCATTATTCTTAGTGTGGATCGCATTATGGATATGGCACGAACTTTTTGTAATATTCTAGGTAACTCTATTGCAACAATTATTGTTGCCTTATGGGAAAAAGAAATTAGTGGAAAAGAAATACAAGATGCATGTAAAGCTTAAAGGTGGAGTTTCCACCTTTAAATTATTTTGTCAATTCTACGGTATCTAAAACAATCATTAATTCTTCATTGGTAGGAATTGCAAAAATCCCTACTCTACTATCTTCTGCATTAATTTGTAAGGCTTTTTTACTATTTTTATCATCATCAATTTTGATTCCCAAATATGTAAGATATTGACAAATTGCTTTTCTAAAATAAGAAGAATTTTCGCCTACGCCAGCCGTAAAGACCAATGCATCAATCCCACCCAAACTTACACTTAATCTAGCAATCTCTTCTGCAATTCTAAATACAATAAATTCAATTGCTCTTTTTGCACCTTCATTTTTGTCCATATTAGTTTCTAATGTATAGAAATTAGAACTAAATTCAGAAAGTCCGCCTACGCCAGATTTGTAATATAAAAAGTCTCTAATTTCATCCAAACCATAACCTTTATTTTCCATCAAATAAAGCAATATACCTGCATCTAAAGATCCTGGTCTAGTTCCCATTGGCACACCTTCTAATGCTGTCATCCCCATTGTAGTCATTACAGATTTGCCATTTTCAATTGCACAAAGTGAAGCACCTGACCCAATATGTGCAACAACAATTTTTTTCTTAGCAAACTCTGGAAAATCTTGCTCCATTTTTTTGACAATATATGCATAAGAAGTTCCATGCATCCCATAGCGTCGTACTCCCTCTTTATAAAGTGCATAAGGGATAGCATACATTATTGCATTGCCTTGCATTGTTTGATGGAATGCCGTATCAAAAACTGCAACCTGTGGAAGATCTGGAAACATCTGATACATTAATTTGATTACTCGTAAATTGTGAGGTTGATGCAAAGGTGCTAACGGAATCAAGTTCTCAATATCAGCAATCACCTTTTCATCAATCAACACAGAATGTTTAAAAATTGTTCCTCCATGTACCACACGATGTCCACAAGCCCTAAGTTTATAATCTTTAAAGATTTTTAGAATCCACTGGATAAGATATTCTAAAACCATTGCATGATTGTGAGCATCTTTCTCTTCCCATTTATATTCACCAATCACATTGCCCTCACCATCCTTAGCCTTAAAACTTGGTGACACATCAATTCCCTCTACTTGACCTGATGCTATCACTTCATTTGATAAATTAAAAATTTTAAACTTTAAACTAGAGCTTCCTGCATTAATTACTAAAAAAATTTCTTTCATTTTCTCTCCTTAATCTTATTCACTTACTAAAACTGCTAAAGCAGAAGAAGACACTCTTGCTTCTGGACTATCTGCTCTTGAAGTCAAAATTACAGGCACCTTTGCTCCAAGCACTACTCCTGCAACCTTTGCATGTGCAAGATAGACTAACGATTTAAATAAAATATTTCCTGATTCTATTTGTGGTACGATTAAAATATCCGGATCCCCACATACAGGAGAATTAATTTTTTTAATTTTTGCAGCCTCTTCTGAAATTGCATTATCAAAAGCTAAAGGTCCGTAGCAAATCACATCTTTTATTTCTTCATTTGCTTTTTTGGCAAGGTCAAATGCTTCAACAGAACTTGGCATTTTTTCATAAGGCATTTCTACTGCGCTTAAAATTGCTACTTTTGGGGTCTTGATTCCGAGATTTTTTGCTAGTATTACACTATTTTGCAGAATACTAAATTTTACATCAAAATTTGGAGCAATATTAATTGCAGAATCTGCAATAATTAATGCTTTATGATAAGTAGGAATATCCATAACAAAAGCATGAGAAATGCTTCTATCTGTCCTTAATCCTGCCTCTTTTTTAAGTACAGCACTCATAATATCATTGGTATGCAAATTTCCCTTCATCAATGCTTTTGCAATCCCCTTTGTAGCAAATTCAACAGCCGCTGTTGCTGCTTCCTTATCTGTTGGTACATCAACTATTTCAAAAGCACTAATATCAAAACCCAAAGTTTTTGCACAATTTATAATTTTTTCTTTATCTCCAACAAGAATTGGATCAATTAATCCCGCCTGATAAGAATCTATCACACCCTCAAGACTATTTTTATCTGTAGGTTGTGCTACAGCTACTTTAATTGCTCCTTTTTGCTTTGCACGCTCCAAAATTTCATCAAAAACTTGTTGTTTTTTTGCCTCTAAATTATCTGATTTCATTTTTTCTCCTTTTTTCTTCTAATATCTATTGATACACTCTTTAATATGTTACAAAATAGCCTATCCAAAAAATAATTTTATCAAAAAACTCTTTTAATGCCTAAAATGTTTAACATTTTTTTTAATAATTAAGGTAGTTTTTGAATCTATTCAGATTGTGAATAATCAAAACTTTAATAAAAGATAGGATATAAAAATGAAACACTATTTAGGCGTAGGGATAGTAGGAAATTTTGCTAACCATTTGGAGCAAGCGGGCGAAGCTAGTGATTTTTGTGGGATTTGTAGCGAAGAAAATGCACCAAAAGGTATTTTCCCTTTTTATGTGCCAAATCATGAAAAATTACAACGCTTCTGTTTTGATAATCAAAAAATTATTTTACCAGAAGATTCTACTTTATGCGTGCAAGCAGAACCAGAAGTAGGAATTGAATGTGACATTACCTATGAAAATGGATACATTAAAACGCTGGTACCAAAATTTTTTATGGCATTTAATGATGCTTCTGTAAGAAATGATAAAAATGCTAAAAAAATCTCTCAGAAAAAAAATTTTTCTACAGGCTGCAAGGGATATGGCAATAAAATAGCGATTGATTCTTTTCAAGAAGGTGGAGTATGTGATGATTTTTCCATCGCCTCTTTTATTAAAATTGATGGCAAAATACATGCTTATGGAGAATGTTCTCCTTTATTAAGCTATAGTTTTTTTTATGACAAACTACTAGAATGGCTTATCCAAAAACTCAATCATCAAGAAGATATGGTTGTGCTAGAAGATATGCACCGCATTATCAAAAATAATAATTTCCCAGAAAAATGCATAATTGCTATAGGTGCCACACGCTACACGCATTTAGGTGAAACAAGATTCTTGCAAAATGGAGATGAGGTAAATATTCTTATTTTTAATCATAAAAAGTATGATCCAAACACTTTGGAATCCCTACTCAGAGAAGAGAGGCTTCCTGATGATGAAAAAAACCTCTCAATCTTGCAACAAAAAGTAGTAAAACAATAATGAATTTTGTATAATAAACCATCTATATTATCTAACAAGGAGCATATAATGGCAGATATCAATATTACGCCTGAAGGAATTTTAGAAAAATTAAAAGAAAAGGGTGCAAAACTTTCTTGCCCAACTTGCGGTGGCAAAGATATTGGTGTTGCACCTGGTTTTACAAGCATTATGCTACAAAATAAAATCGATGGTAGTGTGAATGTTAATGGACCTCATGTACCTGCAATCTACACAGTTTGCAATAAATGCGGTGCAATGACTCCACATGCAGTTGCAGTATTAGAAATACTCAATCAAAAGTAATTTTACTATTTTCTTAGCCTTCTGGCTAAGTCCTCCTCTATTTTTTAGTTCTCCACTTTGTATTATTTTAATATTTTCGTAACTAAAGTTTTTTACCACGAGAAAATTCAATAAGTTCTTGTATATTTTTAACATTATGCGGTAAAGATAAAAGTGCGATTTTAAAAACTTCCAAACTCATACGTGCATCAGAAAGTGCACGATGTTGTTCTTTTATATTAATTCCTAAAAAATGATTTAAATATCCCAAAGAATAACGCAAAGATAAAATACTTTTTCTTGCCAAATCAATTGTACAAAGCCTAGGATTTAACAGAGGAAAATCTCCATAAATTTCTAACTTTTCACTAATAAAAGTATAATCAAATAACACATTATGTGCAACAAAAATACTATCTCCCAAAAATTCCCTAAATGCCTTTAAGATTTTATGTTCCATTGGTGCATTTTCTAACATTTGTGTAGTAATTCCTGTAAGTTCTACAATATGCTCAGGAACAAATTCTGCATATACCAATGTTTCAAAACGATCAATAATCTTGCCCTTATAATATTTTATTGCACCAATTTCTATAATTTTAGAATCTTGTGGCTTAGAACCTATCGTCTCAATATCCACAAAACAAAACACACTATCATTAATTTCTTTATACAGTGTGCCGAGTTCAAAAAATTCATCTTTTTGCATCAACCAAAATCCACAACCTTGCAATAATTCTAACGCTAAATTTGAATCATCAACCTCAAAAATATCTCGAATAAAAGGCAAAAACTTTTCATTTTTTAAATGAGGTTTTTGGAATTTTGCATAAATTTTATTGTAACTCATCGCAAAGAAAGAATGGCCTTTTTATAATTATCTTGCTGAAAAATATAGCTCCCTGCAACTACGATATCTACCCCAGAATCTTTTAACTTATCAATTGTCTTATCATTCACTCCACCATCAACTTCAATCAAACAATTTGGATTTTTATCTAAAATAAGTTTCTTAAGATTTTTAACCTTTTCACACACACTAGGAATAAAACTCTGCCCACCAAAACCTGGGTTAACACTCATTAATAAAACCATATCAATATCTTCTAAAATATATTTTAACCCTTCTTCGCTTGTATGAGGATTAAGTACAACTGCTGGAGAAATCCCATATTTTCTAATTTGAGAAATCACACGATGAAGATGCTTAACTTCTTCAAAATGCACACTTATATATTTTGGCTGAAGTGGCGCAAATAAATCTACAAAAAACTCCACATTTTCTACCATCAAATGTATATCTAATGGTTTAGTTGCATAATGCATGATTCCTTGCAAAACCACAGGACCAAAAGTAAGATTTGGTACAAAATGCCCATCCATCACATCAATATGCAACAAATCTGCACCACTATCACAAATATTTTTAACCTCTTCTCCTAGTTTCATAAAATTTGCAGACAAAAGACTGGGGGCAACAAGCATATTTTCTCCCTAAAACATTTATATAAAAACTTTTGTTATAGAATAACATAAAAAATAATTAAGATATAATGGAAATTAAAAATAAAGGGAAAAAATGCAAACTTTATTACATACCATCAAAGAGATTGCTTTACAAACTCATACTTTATTACAACAAGCAAATTGTAATTATCTAGAAAGTATAAATAGTAACGGAGATACTCAACTCCAAGTCGATGTAATGGCAGATAAACTCATTGAGAAAAAATTTTTAGCCCTTCCTTGTGTCAAAGGAATATGTAGTGAAGAAAAAGAAGAAGCTATCTATAAACAAGAAGGAGACTTTCTTATTGCCTATGATCCACTTGATGGTTCATCGCTTGTAGATAGCAATCTTAGCATTGGTAGCATTTTTGGAATCTATAGAACAGATTTTAGTGGCAAAAATCTTGTCGCAAGCTCTTACATTATCTATGGTCCTAAAATTGAAATTATTTTTGCATACCAAAATCAAGTTTTATATCTAGGGTTTAATGGCGAAGAATGGAAAGAAAAAGAAACACCAAAGCTCAAAGAAAAAGGTAAGATCAATGCTACTGGTGGTACACAAAAAAATTGGAGTGCTATGCATAAAAATATCATAGAATCCTTTTTTCAAGAAGGTTATCGTTTGAGATATTCTGGAGGAATGGTGCCTGATTTACACCAAATTCTCATCAAAGGTGGGGGGATTTTTAGTTATCCTGCAACAAGCGATGCTCCAAATGGCAAACTAAGAAAACTTTTTGAGGTTTTTCCTTTTGCTTATATTTATGAATGCTGTGGTGGCGAGGCTATAACAGAAGATGGAAAACGATTACTTGATTTACCTTGTAAAAGCCTTCATGACACTACACCTTGTTTTTTTGGTAGCAAATATGAAATTTCTAAATTCAAAAATACAAAGGGTTTTTAATGAGCGAAACAATTAACGATATATTTGAACAAAAACTTCATAACACTTTACAAAACTTACAAGAATGTCAAAAAAATAAAAATTTTACTTCTTGTATGCAATGTAAAGAGGTTTTACAATGCCAAATACGTCAAGAATATGTAAAATCCGTCTATGAAAGCATGAATAAAGGCGAACAAGGAGCATTTGAATTTTAAAAGGAAAAATATTTGATTTGGTTAGATATCACAGATCCAAAATATGTTTTATTTTTTAAGGATTTTATTCCATTATTAAAAACTCTTGATGAAGTGCTAATCACCACACGTGCAAGTAAAGGTTATGATGAATGCTTAAAACTATTACAACTATTTAATATTCCTGCAGTTTGTGTGGGGGGATATGGTGGAGGAGAAAAGCTTGATAAATTTCAAGCGCGTCTAGATCGCCAAAAAGAATTTCTTATACTTTTTGAAAAATATGGCATACCTAAGCTTTTTATCACAGGAGTAAGCGTAGAAGGTACACACACTGCATTTGGCTTAGGAATCCCTATTGTACAATTTTCTGATACGCCATTAATTGGTGAGTGTTTTGAAATTTCTAAACTTTCTTTAGTTGCAAAACTTACCCTACCTTTAAGTAATCTTATTTTTCGCCCATTTATTGTGCCAGAGATTTGTTATAGTGCTTTAGGAATAGAATCAAAAAATATTATTCCTTATCAATTTATTGATGTTGCACTCTGGTTAAAAAATCTTAAAAAAGGACAAAATTTTTTACAAAATTATCATTTAGATTCTACAAAACCTACAATTTTATTGCGTGAAGAAGAATATAATGCACATTATGTAGAAAAAAAACTCCCTATTATTTATGAAAGCATAGAACTTTTAAGCACACTTGATGTAAATTTAATTCTTATGCCTCGCTATGATTTAGAGAGTTTAAAAAAACAATTTTCCCACATCAAAAACCTCACTATATTAGACAAAAAATTCTCCCCGCAAGATTTTTATCCTTTCATTGATATGCTAATTGGTGGAGGTGGGACAATGAATTTGGAAGCTTGCTATCTAGGTATTCCGACAATTTCTACACGTTCACTTTTTTTATTTCATGATCGCTATTTATTAGATCATCAATTAATGCAACATTGCACAACTTCTTTACAAGTTTTTAATCAAGTAAAATCATGGCTAGAAAAAAAACCTCCAAACACAAAACTTCTTGCCAAAAAACTTTTTGAACCCTCCATAGCAAATTTTGAATCTATTTTTGCAATTATTAAGCAAAGATTTTATATTCAAAATTAAAAAGTTTTATAATACCAAAAATATTTTTAAAGGATTTTTATGCATTTAGGTTTAAATATCGATCACATTGCCACACTTAGAGAAGCCAGAAAAATCAACGATCCCGATCCACTAGAAGCAATTTTTATTGCAAAAAATTGTGGGGTATTTCAAATCACAATCCATTTAAGAGAAGACAGACGCCATATTAATGAATTTGATGTAGAAAGAATTATAGATTCTTCATTTTTGCCTGTCAATATAGAATGTGCAATGGACGAAAATATTATTGATTTTATTTGTAAAAAAAAGCCTTACAAAGTTACATTAGTGCCAGAAAAAAGAGAAGAGATTACCACAGAAGGTGGTCTTATTATGCAAAATACAAAAATCAAAGATGTGATTGCTGAATTTCATAAAAATCACATACAAGTTGCCACATTTATCGATCCTGATATGCAATCTTTGGAACTTTCAAAAGATTATGGTGCAGATGGCATTGAGATTCACACTGGTAGTTATGCCAATCTTTCCTTAATGCTTTATAGTAATCTCAAAAGAACACCAAACACAATAAAAAGCCTAGAAAATACAGATTTAAAATCCTTATTGCAAGATTGCATCACACAAATAAAAACCATTGCAAAAAATGCTAAAAAACTTGATCTTGAAGTCTATGCAGGACATGGACTAAATTATTTTAATGTCAAAACAATTGCAGAAATTCAAGAAATTAGTGAGCTTAATATTGGGCAAAGCATTATTGCAAGATCAATTTTTGTCGGCTTAAAAAATGCAATAGATGATATGCAAAAAATCATAAATAACGATAATTTTTACTAAAATTTCAAATATAAATTTTTGTATTTTTTGTTTATGCAATATTGTTGATCATAATTTTTCTACCAATAGCAACAAAAAAAATCAAGCAAAATGTATAAAGTTTTATACAAAAATCTATTTGTAAAATTAGGCTATATATGCAATGTATAAAAGAAAATTTATCTCCTAATTATCAAATTAGTGTAGAATTAACCTCTATAAATGTGAACTATTACAAAGTATTAGATAGCATAGGGATAAATTATAAATTTTAGGGGTAAAAATGTATAAAGTTGGTGTGAGCATAGGTGATGTTAATGGAATTGCTCCTGAAATCCTCCTGAAATCCCACCAAATTATCAAAAAATTTTGCACTCCCATTTATTGTGCTCATCAAGAATTACTTAAAAAAATTAGTGACATTCTAAAAATTCCCCTAGCAAAAGATATGATTTTTATTCCACCTAATGCACCTATGCCCATGATTCATATAGGAGAAATTCAGGAAGATTCTGGATTCTATAGTTTTAAGAGTTTTGAAAAAGCATGTGAACTTGCAGAAAAAAATGAGGTAGATTTTATTACTACTTTGCCTATTCATAAATTTGCTTGGAAATGTGCAAAAATTAATTTTGTCGGACATACAGAATATTTATCCCATCGCTATAAAAAAGAAGGAATTATGATGCTTGGTTGCGAAGAAATGTTTGTTGCACTTTTTAGTGATCATATCCCCTTAAAATCTGTAAGCAATAAAATTACAAAGAAAAATCTTTTAGAATTTTTAAAGAATTTTTATTACTGCACTAAGGAAGAAAATATCGCTGTATTAGGATTAAATCCACATTGTGGTGACAATGGACTAATTGGAGATGAAGATTTTATTATAAAAGAAAGTATAAATAAAATTAATAAAATTTTAAATAAGGAAATTTTTAAGGGCCCTTTTCCAGCAGATAGTGCTTTTAGTCCACCAATGAGAGAAAAGTATAAAATTTTTATCGCACTTTATCATGATATAGGTCTTGCACCACTTAAAGCACTTTATTTTTATGAAAGCATCAATATTACTTTAAATATTCCTATTTTGAGAACATCTGTTGATCATGGTGTGGGGTTTGATATTGCTTACCAAAATAAAGCTACTACACAAAGCTATATCAATGCTATACTTTTGGGAAAAAAATTTAAGGAAAAAAATGAATAATCAAGATTATGAAAAAATCATTACAGAGCAAAAATATTATATTCAAGTTTTAGAAAGTATGCTAAATCGTGCTTATGTAGAACTTGCCAATCAAAAAAATATTTTTGAAAAAACTGATCAAAAAATTGAAAAACTCAATAATGATATTGATAATCTTTTAAGTTTTGTATTAAATAATGAAATTACTAAAGAAAAAAATCCCATGAGTCTGCAAGAATATCTCAAATCCTTTAATTTTAAAACCGAAAAAAACCTTATTTTTGGAATCAATATTGAACAAAAATTTATTAAAGAAAGTAGTATTCCTACTCTACAATATTATCTCTATAAAAATAATTGCTTTTTGCAAAAGAAATTCTCACTTTATGGCCTTATCCCTAAAAACAAAAAAGATCTAATCACAATTGGTCAGACATTTCACAAATATATTGAACTTTGTTTCAAGAAAAAACAAGAAGAGATTATAGGAATTTGTTATATTTCTACAATAGAAGAACAAATTTATATTGATTATTATGGAAATCAAGATATAGAATTAGAGTTTGAAGACTTTATCAAACTCTACACCAAAGAAGAAAGTCTAGAAAATCTACTTTTGTAACATTTTCTTCTTTCTTTCAATTGCTTTATTCCAGCGACGTTTTTCTATCTCTGTTTTTGGTTCAAACTGTGGTATTTTTACCTTTTTGCCACCTTCTATTGCAACCATTGTAAAATAGCAACTATTGCAATGTGTAACAAATTTATTTTTAATATCTTCACTGATTACTTTGATTCCTACTTCACAACTTGTATTTCCCGTATAATTTATACTTGCTAAAAAAGTCAATAAAGAACCAATAGGGATAGGATGTTTAAAAGTCACACTATCTACTGCCATTGTTACTACACCTACACCACAATATCTTGTTGCACAAGCATAAGCAACCTGATCTAAAATTTTTAATAAATCTCCTCCGTGCATTACACCACTAAAATTTGCCATTGAAGGATTTACCAAAATAGACATACGCAATACTCTTGGATCCATTTCATAATCATATGCTGTTTCCATTTTTATCTCCATTTAGATTTTTTTTAATTTAACATATTTTTTTTACTTTAGATATAATAAATCAAAAAGGTAAAATTATGTCTTTTATTCTTGTAACTGGTGGCTGTGGATATATTGGTTCGCATACATTACTAGAGTTTTTAAAAAATACCAATCATCATTTTTTAGTAATAGATAATCTCTCAACAGGTTTTATACAAAATCTAGAATATCTTCAAAATCGTTTTAAAAATAGAATCACTTTTTTCAATTATTCTTTAAATAATAAAGAAAAATTAGAACAAATTTTTCATACCTATAGCATTGAATGTGTATTACATTTTGCCGCTTCTTTATCTGTTGAAGAATCTACAAAAATTCCTCTAGAATATTATAAAAACAACACTATTAATACAACTTTTCTTATAGAATTATGCACAAAATATAATATAAAAAATTTTATTTTTTCCTCTACTGCTGCGGTATATGGGCAACCAGAAGGAGAATTTAAATCTATTGATGAAAATTTTAGTCTAAATCCCATCAATCCTTATGGAACTTCTAAAATGATGAGTGAATTTATCTTAAAAGATAGTAGTAAAATTTATGATTTTAATTATGTAATTTTAAGATATTTTAATGTTGCTGGTGCAAACATGGATAATGATTTTCAGCATTCTCATGCTCTAGGACAAAGAAGTAAAAATGCCATTCATCTCATTAAAATTGCATTAGAATGTGCAGTAGGGAAAAGAGAAAAAATGGGAATTTATGGGATAAATTATGATACAAAAGATGGCACTTGTATTAGAGATTATATCCACATCAACGATCTAGCAAGTGCACATCTTAGTGCATATCAATACCTACTTCAAAATAAACAATCTAATATTTTTAATGTTGGATATTCTAAAGGTTACAGTGTTAAAGAAGTAATAGACAAAGTCAAAGAAGTAACAAAACAAGATTTTTTAGTAGAAATTTTAGGAAATAGGGCAGGAGATCCCGCAAAACTGATTGCTGATAATAGAAAAATTCTTCAATATACAAATTGGCAACCAAAATATAATCATTTAGAAAAAATCATCCAAAGTGCCTATGATTTTGAATGTTATCTCAGAGACGTTGAGAATGAGTGATTGCCACAGCAATAGCATCTGTAATATCTAAAGGCTTAATTTCACCTTTAAGATTTAAAATCCTTTTTACCATAAAAGCAACTTGATTTTTATCTGCCTTGCCATTACCAGTTAATGCTTTTTTAACTTGCAAAGGTGTATATTCTGCAAAATTTCCAAAATCTTGTAAAATTTTTAGACTTAATGCTCCCCTAAATTGAGCTAGTTTGATGACTGTTTTTGGATTATAAGCATAAAAAATATCTTCAATCGCTACTTCATCAATGTGATAATTTTTTAAAACTAAATCAATCCCCTCAATAAATTCTGTAATCTGATATTGTAATTTTCTTTCTTTGATTTTAATAAATCCTGCTTCTAATAAAAATAATTTTGTTTTATCTTTTTTTATGATTGCATATCCACAATTTCTACTCCCTGGATCAATACCTAAGATATTCATTTTTATACCTTATTTTTGTTATAATGGTAGCAGTTTTTCACAAAATTTCACATATGTGAAATCTGGAGTTAAAAAATAAATGTCACAAAAAATTTCCCAACAAGACCTCCGTGAAATCTTTAAAAAGGAATTTGGATACGAGGCTTATAATCATCTTTTTTCTAATATGGAATACATAGTAAAATCCAATAGCAACGATATTTTACTAATTATTGTCCCAAATATTTATATTGAACAATGGATTAAAACACAATATAATAAAAAAATCCTTGAAATCTTTGAAAAATATTTCAAAACTCAACCTGAAATTCACATTAATAAAGAAATAAAAAAAACAAATGTGAAAAGTTTTAAACAAAATATACAAAAAACACAAAATTCTCTAAACCCTTCTTATACCTTTGAAACCTTTATCCAAGGAGATTCCAATAAATTTGCTTACGAAATTGCAAAACAAGTCTGTGAAAAACAAAGTGAACGATATAATCCTGTATTATTCTATGGTGGTACAGGATTAGGTAAAACACATCTTCTTAATGCTATCGGAAATAAAGTTATTGAAAAAGATAAAATTGTTATTTATATCACTGCTGAGCAATTTTTAAATGACTATATTTCTAAAATTCAAAGCAATAATATGGAAAGTTTTCGTGAAAAATATAGAAATTGTGATTATCTTTTAATTGATGATGTACAATTTTTTGGTGGAAAACAACAAATTCAAGATGAATTTTTTCATACTTTTAATGAATTACACACCAAAAAAAAACAAATTATTATGACTGCTGATAAAAGCCTTAAGCAAATTACTGGTCTTGCTGAGCGTCTAAAATCCCGATTTGAATGGGGAATTACTGCAGATATTCAACCTCCTGGTTTAGAAACAAAAATAGAGATTATAAAACAAAAATGTGTGATTAATCATATTGAACTTAGTAAAGATATTATAGAATATCTAGCTTCTAATGTCGGAGAAAATATCCGACAAATTGAAGGAATTACACTTAAATTAAATGCATTATCTTTTTTTGGACAATCTATTACGCTAACTACAGTAGAAAATGCTATCAAAGACATACAAAAAGAACCTAAAAAAAATCCAAGCATTGATGATATTATCAAAGCAGTAGCAAGAAAATTTAATATTAAACCTAGTGAAATTTCTTCTAAAAGTAAAGTAAAAAGCATAGCAAAGGCAAGAAAAATAGTAATTTTTATTACAAGACAAATGATACCAAATTCTATGACAATGATTGCTCAATCCTTAAATATGAAAGATCACAGTGCAGTAAGTAAAGCAATTTCTTCAATCAATAAGGAAATTAAGGAAAATCCAACACTTCAATCTGAAATCGATGAAATTAAAAACAAGCTATAAAAGTTTTTTAATTTTTCGATACAATAAGGCACATAAATGTGAATAAAAATATATTAAATTTTTTATGTTGTAGTTCCATATTTTTGGGAATTTTAAAAGATTTTCACACTTTTCACAACCATACTACTACTACTAGAAAATTTAATATTATAAAGCTTCATAAGGAGAAAAAATGAAATTCAGCATCGAAAAAAGTAAATTTGAAATTATTCTTAATAATCTTCAACCCTTTTTAGATAAAAAGGATTCTTCACAAATTACATCTCATATCTATTTAGAAACTCATGACAATACTTTAATTCTTAAAGCAACAGATTATGAAATAGGGCTTGAAACTCAAATTAATATTAAAAAAGAAATCGATGGAAATGCAACAGTAAGTGGTAAAAGAATTTTAGATTCCATTAAAAGATTGAAAGATAAAGAAATTTCTATTGAAACAGATGGACAAAACCTTTATATAAAACAAGAAGAAACAAGTTTTGAACTTCCCATGTTTGATGCAAATGAATTTCCTAAAAATATTCAAGAAACAATACAAAATAAAATTAACTTTGATACTTCTAGTTTTATACAATTTCTCAAAAAAATTACTCCAGCAATTGATTCTACTAATCAAAAACCAGAATTAACAGGTGCTTTACTTGATTTAAAAGATTATACTTTTAACTTTGTAGGTACAGATACAAGAAGATTAGCAATAGTAAAACAGAAAATCCAATCTCTTGAAAAACTTAATATTATTATTCCCAAAAAAGCTATCAGTGAAATTTTAAAACTCTTTTCAGATGAAATTGAAATTTTTTATAATGAATATCAACTTATTATTAAAAATCAATATTACACTTTTTTTACAAAACTTATTAATGGAAATTTTCCAGATTATGAAAAAATTATTGCAAAAGATTTTAGAATCCAAACAAAACTCCCTAAACAAAATTTTCTTGAAGCTATTAAAATTACCAACTCAATTTCACAAAAAATTAAAATTACTTTTAGAAATAATGAAATTTTATTTGAAACAATTCAAACAGATAATTCTGGAAAAGCAAAAACTCAATTTGAATACCAAACTAATTTTGAAGAAGAAATGAATCTTTGTGTAGATTCTCGATATATTGTTGATTTTCTTTCTCAGATTGAAAATACAGAATTTGAACTTTGCATTAATGAAGCAAAAAATCCATTTGTCTTAAAAGATGGGGATTTCTCAACATTAATTTTACCAATCCAAAACTAAAAAGGTTTTTTATTCATGGAAAATAAGGATTACGGCGCAAATAATATTAAAGTCCTTAAAGGATTAGAAGCAGTTAGAAAACGTCCAGGAATGTATATTGGTGATACCAATATAGGTGGTTTACATCATATGATCTATGAAGTTGTAGATAACTCTATAGATGAAGCAATGGCGGGATATTGTGATAGTATAAAAATTACTCTTACTAATGAAGGAAGTGCTATTATTGAAGATAATGGTCGTGGTATTCCTGTAGATATTCATCCTACAGAAAATCTTCCTGCTGCAACTGTTGTTCTAACTGTTTTACATGCAGGCGGAAAATTTGATAAAGACACTTATAAAGTTTCTGGTGGTTTACACGGAGTAGGAGTTAGTGTTGTAAATGCACTTTCTAAACGCCTTATTATGACAATCAAAAAAAATGGCAATATTTACCGACAAGAATTTGCTAAAGGGATTCCACAAAGTGATCTTGAAATTATTGGAAAAACTAAAGAGCATGGAACTACTATAGAATTTTTCCCTGATGGCGAAGTAATGGAAGTTTTAGACTTTGATGCTAATATTCTTATTAAACGCTTTAAAGAAATGGCTTATCTTAATCAAAATGTTACTTTGTATTTTAAAGATGAAAAAACAGGAAAAGAAGAAAAATATCACTTTGAAAATGGTTTGCATCAATTTGTAGAAGATATTAATAAAAAACCTTTTATTTCACCAATTATTAGTTTTCAAGCACAAGAAAATGATACGGAAATAGAAATTGCTTTAGCTTATAATGAAGGATATGATGAAAAAGTTTTAAGTTTTGTAAATAATATTAGAACTCCTGATGGTGGAACACATGAAGCAGGTTTTCGTGCAGGACTTAGTCGTGCTATTATGAATTACATAGAATCTAATGCAAATGCTAGAGAAAAAGATTCTAAAATTCAAGGTGAAGATGTTAGAGAAGGACTTATAGCAATTATTTCTACAAAAATTATGGAACCTCAATTTGAAGGACAAACCAAAGGAAAACTTGGGAGTTCTTTTGTTAAACCTATTGTACAAAAACTTACTTACGAAAAACTTGCAAAATTTTTTGAAGAAAATCCTAATGAAGCAAAAATAATTATGCAAAAAGCCCTAGTTGCTGCAAGAGGAAGAGAAGCTGCTAAAAAAGCAAGAGAGCTTACAAGAAAAAAAGATTCTTTAAGTGTAAGTACATTACCAGGAAAATTGGCAGATTGTCAAAGTAAAGATCCTACTATTTCTGAACTTTATTTGGTAGAGGGAGATAGTGCAGGGGGTAGTGCTAAACAAGGGAGAGATCGTGTTTATCAAGCAATTTTACCATTAAGAGGAAAAATTTTAAATGTTGAAAAATCTCGTCTTGATAAAATTTTGAAATCTGATGAAATTAAAAATATGATTACAGCTTTTGGTTGTGGAATTGGTGATGAATTTGATATCGAAAAATTACGCTACCATAAAATTATTATCATGACAGATGCTGATGTAGATGGTAGTCACATTCAAACATTATTAATGACATTTTTCTATCGCTATTTAAAACCATTAGTACAAAATGGCCATATTTATATTGCACAACCTCCACTTTATCGCTTTAAAAAAGGTAAAAAAGAGATTTATCTAAAAGATGAAAAAGCTTTAAGTGAATTTTTGATTGAAAATGGGATTGAAAATTTTAATTTTCAGGGAATAGGAAATAAAGAACTTTTGGAGATTTTAAAATATATTTCACATTATCGAAGTGTATTAAAAGAACTTGAAAAACGTTATCCGATGATTGAAATTATTAAATTTTTGATTGAAAATCGTGAAATTATTTCTCTTTCTTTTGAAGAAATGTATCAAAAAATAGAAGATTTCTTATCAAAAATTGAATGTAATATTTTAAATAAACTTATTACAAAGGATAATATTACTCTTTATATACAGACAAAAACAGGACTTGTAGAGTTTAATATTGATGAAAATCTTTTTGTAGATAACTTTTTTGAAGAAGCATATTTTATTTATAATAAAATTATTGAACGCGATTTAAGCTTCTTAGAAGGCAAAGAATTAATTGAAGTTTTAGAAGATATTGAAGAATCTGCAAAAAAGGGTGCTTATATTCAAAGATATAAAGGTTTGGGTGAAATGAATCCTGAACAACTTTGGGAAACTACAATGACACCTGCAAATCGAACATTATTAAAAGTTACATTAGAAGATGAAGATAGTGCAGATAAAATATTTACATTGTTTATGGGAGATGAGGTAGAACCGCGTCGTGCCTATATTCAAGAAAATGCAAAAAATGTAAAACATTTGGATGTTTAATTCATGCAAAAAATTACAATTATTGATGGAATAGAAATTTCAGAGCAACTTTCTCCAATTATGGATTATTTACTTTTGTTTTTTCTATTTTTAATAGGTTTTTGTATTTATTTTTTACCAACTTTTATTGCTTTTTATCGTAAGAGTAAATATCGCTATAGTATTTTAGTGATCAATTTTTTTCTCGGATTTACTTTACTGGCTTGGGTTATTTCACTTGCTTGGTCTGTGTATAATACGGGAAATAAACAAGAAAAATAATATATTGAGGAAAAAATGATAGATAATTTAATGTATACGATTACAAATATTAATGCAATCTTTTATATTATTGCTTTTTTATTTGGTGGAATCCCTTTTGGTTATGTCCTTACAAAAATATTTTATAAAATTGATATTACACAAATTGGTTCAGGAAGTATAGGTGCTACAAATGTTTATCGTGCATTAAAAGATATTGATTCTAAAAATGCTAAGAAATTTTCTTTACTTACGATTATTTTAGATGCAACTAAAGGAATGTTTGTCGTTTTATTAGCAAAAATTTTTGATTTAGAATATTCTGTGCAATATATGATTGCAATTTTAGCAATTTTAGGACATTGTTATAGCCCTTATTTAAATTTTAGGGGAGGAAAAGGTGTAGCAACAGCAATTGGTTCTATAATTTTATTGATTCCTATAGAAGGGATTTTGGGACTTTTAGTATGGGGTTTTGTTGGAAAGGTTTTAAAAATTTCATCACTTTCTTCATTACTTGGGGTTTTAAGTGGTATTTTTTTAAATTTTTTGATTCCTTATATAATTCCTTTACCAGATTCTATAAATATCATTACACAAATTCATTCTCATGCCCCAGTAATTATTATTGGAATTTTGATTTTCTATACACATATTCCAAATATTAAGCGTTTATTTAAAGGAGAAGAAAAAAAAGTTCTATGACTTTTTCTATCCTTATTGAAAAATTAACTTTTGAAACTATTATTGGAATTTTAGATTTTGAGCGTAATCAAAAACAAAAAGTGATAATTGATGGCATTTTTACCTATGAAAATCAAGAATTTTTAGATTATGTTCTTTTGAAAGATAAAATTATCTCCTTATTTTGTGAAAATCAATATTTTTTAATTGAAGATGCATTGCAAAATATTCCTCAAGAATTGAAAAAAGATTTCCCTTGTTTAAAAAGCATAGAGCTTAGTATTAAAAAACCTGATATTTTAAAAGATTGTATTATAGGAATGAAAACCAAAATTATTTTTTAATTCTTATTTTTTTGATATAATGATTATTATTTTTTTAGGATTATAAGAATGAAAAAAGCACTAGTTTTTTTACCAATTATATTAAATTGTAATTATGCAGATCCCATGAAACAAGAACTTGATGAAATTTTTACGCAATCAGAACAAGATTTTTCTTTTACAAACAAAAGTATTTTACAGAATGAAGATTTCACAAACCGCCAAGTTAGTGATCTCAAAGAAATGTTTTTTAAAGAATCTTCTATTGATGTTGGTGGCGGGGGTAAAATGGCACAAAAACTTTATATTCGTGGAATGGAAGATAGACTTCTTCGCGTTAAAATTGATGGAAGTGTGCAAAATGGTAATGCATTTCATCATCAAGGAAATTTAGTAATTGATCCTTTTATGATAAAAAAAATTGAGATTATTAAAGGAAGTGCAAATGCTTCGGCAGGACCAGGTGCAATTGCTGGGAGTGTAGATATTATTACAAAAGATGCTTTAGATTTTTTAGAGAGAAATCAAAATTTTGGTGTTTTTTTTGGGAGTTCATTTTTTTCAAATTTTGGAGTAAAAGAAAATCTTGCAATCTATGGGAGTGATCATAAAAATTTTGATATATTGGCTGCTTATGATTTTGTAGATATTTTTTATTATAGAGATGGTAAGCATATTTTCACAAACCTTTTTCATCCAACACCCGATGATAAAGTTATTAGTTCACCTTCTATGCAAAATAATTTATTGCTTAAATCTAATATATTTTTTAATACAAGAGACAAAATTACATTGAGTTATAATCTTGTAAATGATGATGCAATTAGACCTTTTAGAGCAAATATTACTCGTGTAGATCCAGATTTAAGTGGGGGAGTAGATTATGCTCAGATTCTTTTTAAACATAAAAATATTAATCAAAATTTTTCTATTGCTTATGAAAAAAAAGGAACAAAAAATTTTAATGAACCAAAAATAAAACTTAATGCTTATGGAAATATTAGAAATGTAAAACTCACTCCTTATAGTATAGGAAATAGTGCAATGGATGAAGAAGAAGCAAGCCTTCCAAGAAATATATTTTTAAATAATTTTGGTTTAGATTTAAAAGTTGCACATACATTAAAAGAAAATAAACAAAATACTTTTGAGTATGGGCTAAATTATCAAAATATTTCTACATTAGATAAAAAAGCTTTAAAAGATAATTTACAAAGAGGAAGGGAAGATGGACATATTATTGGAGGATATATTCAAGCAAATTATTATATATTAGAAAATTTAAGTCTAGGTGCAGGAAGCCGCTATGATTCTTATTTTTACTATGATAAAAACTATCAAAATCATCATACTTATGGTTTTTCTCCATCAGTTGTAATTTTTTATAATCCAGTAGATTCTTTAGATTTAAAACTTTCGTATTCATATGTTACGCGTGGTGCTCTGCCAGGAGATGCGCTATTATTACAAAATGAACATCATTTTGTTGATAAGAATCTCAAGGCAGAAAAAGGGCAAAATATTGAATTTGATATTGATTATAATCATGAATATTTTTCTGTACGAGGAGCAGTGTTTTATCAAAATATTAAAGATTTTATCAATAGTTATGGAAGTGGACATTCTCATGGAGAAAATGAATCTCATGCAGGACATGAAGACCATGAGGATACTTTAAGAGATAATTTAGATTCTTTAATTGATATTTATGGCTTTGAAGCAGGGATTGATTATTTTTTCAAAAGTTTTTTAGCAAGTTTTTCATTTTCACGAAGTTTTCCTATGGTGAAGGGAAAATTGATTGCTGATACTTATGAACTTGGTGCTGCTATAGGAAATACTTATGTGATTAAATTAGGATATGATTTTAAATCAAGTGGAATTAGTATTTCTTGGGTAAGTAAAATCGTGCAAAGACTGAATTATACTGGTTATGATATTTATAATAATGAAATTTCAAATATTGATAAAAAAGGTTATCATGTCCATAATTTTTATCTTACTTATATACATCCTAAGCATAAAAATTGTAGTTTGCAATTTGCTATAGAAAATATTTTTAATCAATATTATATTAATCAAGCATCGCCATTTAAAGTAGAAGCAGATGGAAGTGCAAATGAAGTGATTAATACAGTTCGTCGTGCATTGCCAGAACCAGGAATAAATGCAAAAATTTCATTTTCTTATAAATTTTAATATATTTTATTTTTAAAAATATTTGATTTTACTCTAAAATTTTAGTTTTTAGCGGAAAGTTTCTTTCTTTGGTTCATTAAAAATTTAATTTATAATAATGATAATCAAAACTATTTTTATTTGATATAATCATACAAACTTAAATACTAGGGATACTAGAAATATCAAATGAAAACAATTATAATATTTTTTTTTACAGGTATATTACTTATGGCTCAAGAAGAAATTCTTTCTGATACAAATCAAAAAGGACAAAAGGAAAAAGCTTACAATCTTGATAAAATTTATTCAGTTAGTTCTTTAAAAGATAAAAAATATCTTAGTGGAGAAAAAATTTCTCAAGAAATGATTCAAGATAATCCAAATGGTAATGGAGATATTACAAGTCTACTTAGAATCTTGCCTAATGTTCAATTTGACAATAAACAGCTAAGTTCACAAACTGCAGGTGAAATTGATCCAGCAAATATTAGTATTAGTGGCGGTTTATATTATCAAAATTTATTTTTATTAGATGGAGCAGGAATAAATAATGATTTAAATCCAATTGGCACTACAAATCCAACAACTCCTACTTCTTTATCAGGAAGATCGCAAGGAATGAATATTGATACTTCATTATTAGGGTCTATTAAAGTTTTAGATTCTAATATTTCTGCAAGTTATGGTGGTTTTAGTGGTGGTGTAGTAGAAGCGGAAACTAAACGCCCTACAAAAAAATTTAGTGCTAAGATTAGTCAGCAAATTTCTCAAGGAGATTTTAATGGTTTTAGTCTTACAAAATATCATATCAATGAGAAATCACAAGATGCTTTTATAAACTCTACTTCCGCAAATTCTCAACCAAAATTTATCAAATATATTACTCGTGCTTCTTTAGAATCCAAAATTAATGAAAAAAGTGGAGTGATTGCAAGTTTTAGTGCAAATCAAAGTTTTATTCCACTTAAATCTTATGCACAAGGACAGATTAATCAAATCATTGGAGATAAAACTACCAAAACTCAAAAAAGACTAAATTACAATGCTTTTATCAAGGGTTATTATGATATTTTATCAAATTTAGTATTGGAAGCAAGTTATACTTTTGCACCACAATATAATGAATATTTTATTGTGAATACAAAAGATTCTGATTTTTATCTTAAAAGTGGTGGACATCAGGCAAATTTAAAAAGTATTTGGGATAATTCTATAGGAAATTTTACAGCAATATTAAATTTTGGTTACTTGGAAAACTCTCGCACTGGTTCAGCACAAAATATGAAAGGTTGGCGTTATTCAACAGATAAAAATTGGAATGTCAATGGTAGTAATAACGAGGGTGGTTATGGAAATGTTTCTAGTAAGCAAATCAATCTTAATCTCAAACTTATGCAAGAATTTGATACGATTAAATATAAAAGATGGTTAAATAAATTTAGTGTTGGTACAGAAAGTGGTTTTGTCTATGCAGATTACCATCGTTTAGGTGATACTATTTTTAGTGGTTCTGCTTTTACCAAACCCTTAAAAACTGGTGAGACTTGTCTAGTAGGCGATGAATATTGTAGTAATGGTGTGGTAGATACTTCATTAATGAATGCAAGTTTAAAAAAAATCTGGGAAAATAATAATGGGCAATATATGTATCGTTCCACACTTTATAAGCAAGGATTAATTGCGGTAAATAATTTTACTTTAGCATTTTTTATTGAAGATGATATGAGTTTTTTACTAGGAAAAGGAGGTAGAATAGAATCTAAAATTGGTTTAAGAAGCGATTTTGATACTTTTATGAGTAAAATTACTTTTGCACCACGCTTTAGTATTAAATATATTACACCTGTGAAAAAAGATTATCAAACTTCATTTGTTTTTGGGGCAAATCGTTATTATGGGCGCAATATTTTTAACTATGCACTTTTAGATGGTCGTTCAAGTTTGGAATATACACTTATTAAGAGTTCTTATAATCAAAGTTGGAGTGAGGCAACTGCCACACAAAATAAAAATGATACAAATTTCAAAAAGATTCGCGTGCCTTATTCTGATGAATTAATGGGTGGAATCCAACAAAATATTTCAATGTTTTCTATTAGTGCAAAATATATTCATCGTTTTGGGCGTGATGAGGTGAGACGAGCTTGTAAAGATTCTCAAGGTAATATTAGTACACTAAGTTGTGCGTCAAATTCTAAACTTACACAGGATTTGCATTATGTTTATACTAATGAAGGAAAGAGTGATACAGATGTTGTAACTTTAAGTATTCAAAATGATCAATCTATAGGCTTTAGTTGGTTTAAAAATTATTTTTTATTTGCATTTGATTTTACAAATATTAAGAGAAACTATGCAGATTATAATGAGAATCTTACACAAGGAGAATTTGATAATCAATACATCAGTTATAATGGCAAGATAATACGTTATGCCGATAGACCAGCAAGTAATTTTGTCCGTCCTTTTACAATACGCTTAAATACAACTCATCATTTTTATTTTTGGCGTACAAAATGGCTTTTCAACAACTTTTTTAGATATCGTAGTGCTTATAATACGATGATTAGCGTAGGGAATAATTTTCAAGATAGTGTAATAATTGATGGTGTTTTAACGCAAGTGCCAACTTTTAAAACCTATCGAGTAAGAGATGCATTTACTTGGGATATGAGGATTGGCTTTGAAGTAGATATGTATAGAAAAAATACTTTATTTGTAAATCTTGATATTTTCAATCTTTTGGATACAAAAAATATTGCTATTACAAATTTAAGCTATGGTAGCGCGGGATTGAGTGCAACACCTATTTATGAAATTGGAAGATCTTTTTACATAGAAATAGGGTATAAATATTGAAATGTAAAAGAGTAAACAAGATGAAAAAATTTATTATATTATTCTGTATTATGTGTTTGAGTTTGGTAACTGGATTTTTAGGAGGATACTTTTATCAAACTAAAAAAACTAATTATCGTACACTTTATGCAAAAAATATTTCTGATTGGCCAAAACCATTGGTAGATGAGGGTATAGAATATGAAGAAATGCGCCCTTTAGATTCTTTGCCACCTATACCAGATGATAATCCCTTTACGCAAGAAAAAAGGCTTTTAGGAGAATTTTTGTTTGAAGAGCCATTATTAAGTAAAAGTGCACAAATTGCTTGTTCGAGTTGTCATAATAAAGAATTAGGTTTTGGAGATGGGTTAAAAACAAGTTTTGGGCATGATAGGCAGAGAGGTAATCGTAATGCCCCAAGTATTTATGTTAGTGGTTTTTATAAACAACTTTTCTGGGATGGTAGAGCAAATACTTTAGAAGAACAGGCAATGGGACCGATTGAAAATCCTATTGAAATGGCTTATAATGTATCTTTAGCCTTACAACATATCAAAGATAACCTTTTTTATCAAAATCTTTTTTTGCTTGCATTTGGAGAAAGTTCGATCACTTTAGAAAAAAAATCTCTGCTTGGCAAAGCATTTGTGAGTGTTGATGATTTAGAAAAACTTAAAAATACAAAAATATCACAAAATTTACAAGAGATTATGACAACTACAAATCTTCTTAAAGCAATTGCGACTTATGAACGCTCACTTACACCTACAAATTCAAGATTTAATCGATTTTTGAATGGTGATGATAAAGCTTTAAGTGATCAAGAAATCTATGGATTACATCTTTTTAGGACAAAGGGAAAATGTATGAATTGTCACTATGGAATGATTTTGAGTGATTCTAAATTTCATAATATTGGTTTAAGTTTTTATGGTCGCAAGCTAGAAGATCTCGGACGCTATGAAATTACAAAAGATGAAAAAGATAAAGGTGCTTTCAAAACACCATCACTTATTTCAATATCAAAAACAGCACCATATATGCATAATGGAATCTTTCCTCATTTAAGAGGCGTTTTGAATATGTATAACATTGCATTTGGAAAAGATGAAAACAAGCAATTTTTAGAAATAAGCCCATTGATACATAAATTAGGTCTAGATGAAGAAGAATTGCAGGCTTTAGAATCTTTTTTAAAAACTCTTTAATTTTTAATTGCTTATTTTTTTGATATTTAATCATATTTTGGAGAGATAAAAATAAATTTGTTTTTAAAGGTATTGAATTCTAAAAAGGCTATTGCTTTGATAGCAAGAAACAGAGTTTATATTTTCATGATAAAAATATAAAACTTTGGAGCAAAGCAAAAAACTTCTAAAATATAAATTTATAAAGCATTGTAGAGTATTTTCTTGAAGATTAGATTTGGTATTAGGAAAATAAATTTTTACTGCTTGCAAGATTTGTTCAATTATATATCTTGAATAAACTTTTGCACAAATACTATAATTATAAAACTTATTAAGAACCTTTTTTGCTTTTTTGTATATTTAGGAATATCTTGTTGAGTGAATTCAATCCTATTTAAATTATTGATATTAAAAACAATTATACCAATATTGCCTTTTTTAAAATGAGAATGAAAGGTTTCTATATTTTTAGGATTTGAAATTATTTAAATACAAGAATCTTGTTTGGCAATTTTTTGTGCAATTTTTATAGAATTATCACTCTCGCAATCATTTAAAACAATTTCAATATCTTTAAAACTTTGTTATATAAGAAATTTAAATATTTTTCAGTAAAATTTTTGAAATTTTATTTTGCAGTTTTAACTTTTTAGTAGAATTTCACACCAAAAATACACTTAAAAGATAAAAATATTTAAAAATTGAATTAATATTTTATATTAAAGGTTTTAATAAAAACCTTTGAAGATCAATACACCAACCCTAACTATCACAAGTGATGATATTTATAGTGTATCTATAAGATTTAATAAAAAGCTTTAGAAAAATATAATATTAATCTTATTAAATAAAGAGATGCTATATTATAAACCTTTGTACTTCTATCTTTTTGTAAATATGTAAGAAATACATGTGAAATTAATCTATTTGGGTAATATTCAACTTAGTGGTGAATTATCTCTTTTAATATTAACTATTTTGGAGTGATGGGGAAAATAGGATTAAATTTAAGATTTTAAAGAGTTATTGTTTAAAATCAAAGTAATAAAAAATTTTAGATTATTTATAAAAATGTATATTTTATTTTAGGGTTTCTTGGAATTATAAGAGTGGTGATATTGTAATAATAAACTAAAAAAATAATATATAAATCTAATAAAAAAATTTAAACTTTGTGTAAGAATCTTTGATTTATAATTTTAGCTATTTTTTAAGAAGGAGTTAAAATGTTAAAAATCTTAATGAGCATTTTTATTGCTTTAGCTTTTGCAGGATGCCATGTCGCAAATTCTGGAATGATTGCACCAATAAATTTAACAAAATCAGGTATTGAAGCAACAAGTAATACTTTAGGAAGTAAAAGAGGTGAAGCAGAATGTCAAGCAATTTTATTTGTAGCATTTGGTGATTGTTCTATTGCTACAGCCGCTAAAAATGGTGGGATTACAAAAATACATTCTGTAGATACAGAAAATTTATCAATTTTGGGACTTTATTCTAAGCAAAAATTAATTGTTACAGGTGAATAATCTTAAAGAATGATAGATTTTAAGACACAAATTATTTTAGAGTGGAGAGAACTTTTAAAAGAAGAATTCCAAAAGCCTTATTTTTTAGAGATTCAAAAGCATTATGAGGATTCAATAAAAAGTGGTAAAAAAGTCTTTCCACCTAAAAATTTGCTGTTTAATGCATTAAATCTTACTCCACCACAAAAAATAAAAATTGTAATTTTAGGTCAAGATCCTTATCATGGGAGTATATTTTTAAAAAATCAAGAAATCCCTCAAGCTATGGGGCTTAGCTTTTCTGTGCCTTATGGTTTTTCTATTCCCCCAAGTCTTAGAAATATTTACAAGGAGCTTTCCCAAAATTTAAATTTTATTCCGCCAAATCATGGGAATCTTAGCAAATGGGCAGAAAATGGTATTTTGCTTTTAAATGCAATTTTTAGTGTAGAAAAGGGCAAACCTACATCTCACCAACATTTTGGTTGGGAAAAATTTAGTGATGCAATTATAAAAAAAATTTCACAAAATTTTGAAGGAATTGTTTTTATGTTATGGGGAAATTTTGCAAAAAAGAAAATATTTTTAATTGATGAAAAAAAACATTGTATTATTATTGCACCTCATCCAAGTCCCCTATCAAAGGGATTTATAGGAAGTGGTGTTTTTAGTAGAGCTGAAGTTTTTCTAAAAGAAAAAGGGATAGATTTTAATTGGAATCTTAGTTAGAATTTTTTTGAGATTTTGTTTCTAGCATACAGATTCCATTTCTATAAAGTGCTTGAATTTCTTTGGCATGTAAGAGAAAATGTAAAGCGGGTTGTGTGCTTGTTGCGAGAGATGGGATCTCAAAAATACAAAAATCTGCAAAAAATCCTTCTTGTAAGCTTCCATTAGAAAGTTGTAAAGATTTAGCACCATATAAAGTAGCACTTAATAAAATCTCTTTAGCAAAGTCTATGCAATTTTTATTTGGATAACTAAAAAGCATAGTGCGTAATTCATCAAGATAATTTAAATTATTATTTGAGCTTTTACCATCTGTGGCGATGGAGAGTTTTTGCATATTTATATGATCAAGGTTTAAAAGTTTATTATTTAAAAGACGATTGGATTTAGGACAGGTAATAATATGGCCACTTTGCATGAGTTGGGATAATTCTTTGATATTTGCTTCTAAACAATGCACAAATAAAGTATCCATATTTTTAAAAAGTTCAATAAATTCTTGGATGCTATAAAGTGATTTTGGATTTTTGACTTGAAGTGTTTTTTCATAAAATTTTTTAAAATATCCTTGTGAAGATTCTAGCCATTGTCTTTCTTCTTGAGATTCTAAAAAATGTACAGAAGTTAAAAGGTTTTTTTCTCTAGCGAGAGATAAAACCTTTTTTGCCAAAATAAAATGAACAGAATAAGGGGAATGTAGGGCAATTGCAGGGATAAAATTTATTGATGCATGTTGCATAGAATTTTTTAATCGTTGTAAAAAATTGCTATATAGAAAGTCAATAGCACTGGGGTTTGAGCCAATCACTTCATTAAAAAATACAACTTTTAAAGGAGAATTTATTAAAGAGTGCATATCATCTCCATAACTACTAATTGCACCCACACTCCCTACGCCACTTAGAATCTGTTCGTGAATGGCTTGTAAAATAGCATTGGTATTGTCATTTAAAACCTCATCTCTTTTTTGCATAACACTATCAAGCCAGTTTCCAAAATTTCCATAAGTAAAATTTGCAAGATTATTACTAAATTCAAAATGGATATGTGGATTGACAAAGCTAGGTAAAAGCACACAATCTTTATAAAAAATTTTTGTCGCATTGTTATATTTTTGAATTAGTTTTTTATAATCATCTATCGCAACAATTTTTTCTTCTTTGATTGCAATTCCACTATCTTCTAGAATCTTGAAATTTTCATCACAAACAAAAACTTTGCTTGCACCAACAATTTTCATTCTGATTCCTTTTTTATAGAAATATCAAGTTTATTGTAGGGTATTTCAATATTGTTTTGATCAAATGCAATTTTTATACGCTCGATAAGTTCGCTACGCACACCAAAAATACCATCTTCAAGTTTGGCCCATACTCTAATAGTAAAATTTAAAGAATTTGGTCCAAGATCTGTGATTCCTACAAATGGTGCCATAGTTTTATCAATCTTATCCATACTAGCAATTACATCTTTTATGGTGTGCCTAACAATTTCTATATCGCTTTGATAGCCCACACCACAAATCCATTCTATGCGTCTTTTTTCGCTTGTAGAATTAATAATATTTGCATTAGCAATATGTTTATTGGGAAGAATTGCTAATCTGCCATCAGGAAGACGGATAGAAGTATTAAAGAGGTTGAGAGATTCCACACTTCCATTGAGATTATTAATTTCTATTGTGTCACCTTTTTTAAAAGGACGCAAGACAATTAATACAATACCTCCTGCAATACTTGATAAAGAATCTTTTAATGCTAGAGCAATTGCAACTCCTGCAGTTCCTAAAATTGTAAGTATAGAAGTAGTTTGTATTCCTAATGCTCCTAATGCAGCAATTATAACCATAAGGAAGCAAAGCACAAAAATAAGTTGAGCAATAAAGTTTGCTAGAATTTCATCTTTTTTCTTCAAAAAAGTATAAGTTTTTTTACGAAAAAAACCTGCAAAATACCAACCAAAAATTGCAATAAGTAGTGCTTTGAGTATCGCAATACCAAGACTTTGTAACAAAGGAAGGTGAGAAAGTAAAAAAAGTTTAATTTGTTCCATAGATTTTTCCTTGTAAAATTATAGAATTTACTTTTCCATAAAGTTCTTTTTGAAAGTATGGAGAATAAGAATCTTCACAAATAAAATGATGATTTAAATCCACAATGATTAAATCCGCATCCTTATCTTTTTGTAATACTCCTTTATTTTCAAGACCAAGAAAATCTGCTTGATTTTTTGCGGTGATTTCAAGGAGTTTTTCAAGAGTGATAAGATTTGTTTTTACAAGATAAGTAAAAAGGATGGAAAAATATTGATTGATAGTATCAACACCATTGCTTGCAAGCTCAAAAACTTCATCTTTTTGGGAGTTATAAGTCGCATTTTGCAAGCTCGTAAGACATTGGATTTGATTGTTTTGTAGTTTTTCCAGAAGTATTTCTTTGTGTTTTTTATTTTTTAGTGGTGGAAACATTTTGGCTTTTGTATTATAGTTTTTGTATTCATTTTCATCTAAAATTAAATGGTGTAATGGAGTTTGTGTTATGATTTTTGCACCTCTTTGATTAAAAAAATCTATATAATCAAACCCTTCTTTTTGTGTGATATTTAAAAGCACAGGACAATGAAATTCCCTAGAAATTTCACATATTTTTACAATTTCTTTATTCCATGCAATATAGGGAATACTGGGTAATCCTAATTCTGTGGCAAGCTGTCCAGAATCTATCACACCTTGGGCAAGTTGTTCATCATAAGGTGTAATCATGAGAGATAGATTAAGCATTTTTGCATAATGTAAAAGTGTTAAAAGATTTTGCCCTTCTAAATCCTGGCTTTTTAGATGTAGAGTTTTTGTTCGAGAATTCTTTAAAGACGCAATATTTGTAATTTTTTGATCCTCATTGAAGGCATAAATACTAGAAAATAAGGTAATAGGCAAGGTAGTATCAATAAAATCTATAAGTTCTAAAATATTTTCATTATTTGATTTTGGATTTGTGTGTGCAGATAATAAAATACTTCCTACACCCCCTTGCAAACATTTTTTTGCTAAGCTATTTAGGGTTTTGCTATTTAGGATCTTATTCTTAGGAGAAACATCTAGATCAATGAGTGCTGGAAGGATGTGTTTTCCTGTGCAATCTATGATTTTTTCATTTTCATAGGGCTGTAAGTTGGAATCGATTTGTGTGATTTTATGATCTTGAATGCGGATATTTGTCTTTTTTGTACCAGAGCAATCAGAGATTGTACCATTTTGTAATAACATAGAAAATCCTCATTATTTTTTTAAGATTCTACTATAAAAATTATCAAAATGGCATTTTGTAAAAGGTGCCCCCTAAATCTCTAGGGACTTAGAAAATTATTTTCTAGAAATTGCAATATTTTTAATATATTGATCTGCAAGATAAAGACCATTGCCATTATCGCCAATCAAGCTCAATTTATCTACAATTCCTCTAAATAATGCTTCTTCTTCATGTTGTTCTGCAACATACCATTGTAAAAAGTTAAAAGTTGCATAATCTTTGCTATTGAGAGTAAAGTCTACCAATGCATTAATAGATTGAGTGATACTTTTTTCATGTTCATAAGTTTCTTTAAAAACTTCCAAAAGATTATTAAAATCAGACTTTGGAGCAGGGATTGTGGATAATTTTACTTTAGAATCTGTCTCATTTAAATAAGTGATTAATTTTTTTGCATGATCACTTTCTTCGCCTGCATGATCAAATAAAAATTTTCCAGCACCATCATAGCCATTTTCATAGCACCAAGAACTCATGCTTAAATATAGATTTGCCGCATACATTTCTTTGATAACTTGCTCATTTAGCATTTCGATAATTTTGTTGCTTAACATTTGAGATCCTTGTTTTTAAAATAAAGTCTAACTATATAAAAAGATAGTTGTAATATATTATCATTTTTATTTAAAAATAAGAAATAATTAATCATTTTTATCAAAAAATGAGAATATAAAAGGAAAAATTTCTTATCGTAAAGCATTTTGTGCTTGTTTATAAACCCTTTTGAGCGCACTTTTTAATAATTTTTGTTTTTCTTCTTGTGTAATTTGAGCTTTTTGTCCGATACCAAGAACTTTTTTACCATTAATAGTTAGGATATGTTCGCTATTAAAAGTTCTTGTCATTCTGTCTTTTTTTAATGAAAGACTAACTTTTATTTTTGCAGTATTTTCCTGTGCTTTTGTGGCAATACCTTCTTTATTTTGTGAACTAAATGCACTTGTAACTACAAGATTTGCTTCATAAGAATCTGGATTATTACTAATAACTATACAATTATCCATCATTAAATCTTCTAACACTTGTAAAATATTTTTTTCCTCAATTTCAAGATCATTTTTTTCTAGAGTGATAGTGGGGTGAGAGATGAATGCATAGGCATTTTGGCACTGTATGTTTTCTTCTTGTGGTGTAGCAAGTTTAGTATTTGTACAACCAAAAAATAAAAGAGATAAAAAAATAAAAAATGAAGTTTTCATGATTTTGTCCTTTGTGATAAATTAGCAACAAATGCTTGTATTTTTTCAGCAATATAGATAATATGTTCTTTTGTAACATGTATTCCCATTGGTAAAGACAGGATATTTTCATCCCAATGATTTGCATTAGGCGTGGGGTTGATTATTGTATTTATATGCATACGAATTTCTTTGATTTTGCTGAGATTTTGGGGATAGTGGATATGCGTTTGTATTCCATTTTGTTCTAAAAAGTTTTGTAATTCCTCTCTTTTGCCTTCTAGTTCCTTTTGTAGTCTAATTACATAGAGATGCCATACACATTGATAACTATAAGTTGGGATCTCTGGTAAAACAATTTGTTCAATTTCTTGCAAAGTTTCTTGATAATAGTTTGCTAAATTTTGTCGGTATTGGTTATGGGATTCTAGATCTTTTAGTTTAAGATTTAAAAACATAGCTTGCAGATGATCTAGTCTTGAATTTCGTCCGATAAATTGTAATTTTTCTTTGGAATCTTGATGGTGATTTGCAATATTTCTACAACGATTACTTAAAAAAGAACTTTGAGTTGCAATGCAACCTGCATCGCCAATTGCCCCTAAATTTTTACTGGGATAAAAACTAAAAGTTGCAATATCGCCAATACTACCTGCACAAACAACTTCATTATCAATTTTTATTTTTGCACCATGGGCTTGTGAGCAGTCCTCAATAATTGCTAAATTATAATTTCTTGCTACTTCCAAAATTGATAGCATATCGCAGATTCTTCCATAAAGATGCACGATTAAAATAGCGGAAGTTTGCGGCGTGATAGCATTTTTTAGAGATTTTATACTAATATTGTAATTTTCATCACAATCTACAATTACGGCTTTATAGCCCATGTTCAAGATTGCTTCACAAGAAGCTTTAAAAGTATTTGCAGGGACGATAATATGGCTTCCTTTTGGAAGGTTTAATGCCTTAATAGCAATTTCTAGTGCATCAGTTCCATTACCTACCCCAATGCAGTTTTCTACACCTATAAATTTTGCAAAATTTTTTTCAAAAATTGCATTGTATTCTCCATTAATAAAACTACTTTGATAAAGAATATCTTGCATTTGTTCAAGAAATGGAACAAAATAAGGTTTATTTAAAAATGTAAGATCTAAAAATTTGACTTCCATAAATATCCTATTTATTTAAAATGTATCTAGCAAGTTCAATAATGCGATTAGAATAACCCCATTCATTATCATACCATGCCATAATTTTTACAAGATTATTTATATTAAAGCTTAAATCTTTAGCAATGATACTGCTGTGTGTATTTTGTAAAAAATCACTACTTACACCAAAATGAGAATCTATACTTAAAATTCCTTTGAGTGAAGTTGTAGCATATTCTTCAAAAAGGGAATTTAGCGTTTCAAGTGAAGGGGTTTTTAAAAGATTAATATTTAAATCAAGCAAAGAAACATTTGATACAGGTATGCGTACGCTATGACCATGAAGTTTATTTCTTAGATTAGGAAGGACTTTATAGAGATTTTTGGCTGCACCTGTTGAGGTGGGAATGATATTATTTGCTGCTGCTCTAGATCGTCTTTTGTCGTTTTTATGTGCATGATCTAAAAGATTTTGATCGTTTGTATAGCTATGAATTGTAATAATATTGCCATTATTAATACCAAAATGTTTATCTAAAATATAACAAATAGGTGCAAGGCAATTTGTCGTGCAAGAGGCATTTGAAATGATATTTTCATCATTATAGTTTTGATGATTTACTCCTAGCACAAAAGTGGGCATATCATCGTTGCTTGGAGCAGAGAGAATGACTTTTTTTACACCTTTTTCAAGATGGTGCAAAAAATCTTTTTGTTCTAAAAATTTCCCAGAAGATTCTATAACAATATCAGCATCACTAAAATCAATATCTTTTGGATTAGAATGGTTAAGTGTCTTTACTTTTTTGTGGTTGATAAAAAGTTCTTGATCGCTAAATTTTATGGGTTTTGGAAAATGATGATGTGTGCTATCGTGTTCTAAGAGGTAGGAGAGGATTTCCCATGAGCTTATATCATTAATGGCTATAAGCTCCATATCTTCTTGCATAGCAATTACTCTTGCAATACTACGCCCCAATCTTCCAAAACCATTGATAGCAATTTTAATTTTTTTCATAAAACCTCATTTGAACACTTATATTTATATATAATATTATATCTTATCTCTATTATGATCTATAATTTTTTATTAAAGCATATAAATAATTTACATTTTCTTAACAGAGTTTTTATAGCATAAGAGGCAAACTATCCATTAAGGAGTAAAAATGAGTCTATATAATAGAGAACAGGCGCGAGGCATGGAGCAAAGCATAGCTTTTAGCAATGAAAGTGCTTTGGTAAATTTTGTAAAAACCACTTATAAATTTTTTGCTGCTAGCTTGCTTTTTGCAACAATTGGTGCTTTGATTGGGTTGATGAATTTTAATGCTGTTGTACAATACAAAATGGCTCTTTTTGTTTTGGAAATTGCAGCATTTTTTGGCTTAATGTTTTCAAAAAATAAGCCTGTATTGAACATTGCAATGCTATTTATTTTCACAACGCTTACAGGTGTTACTTTGGTACCACTACTTGGATTTGTGATTGCAAAAAGTGGTGTAGGGGCAATCTGGCAAGCTTTGGGAATGACTACAATTATTTTTGGTGCAATGAGTATTTTTGCGATCAAAACAAAAACTGATCTTGCAAATATGGGTAAAATGCTTTTTATCGCATTAGTAATTGTTGTAGTTTGCTCTATTGTAAATATTTTTATGGGTTCCCCAGTATTTCAAGTAGTAATTGCAGGGGCTTGTGCAATTTTATTTAGTATTTATGTAGCATATGACACACAAAATATTATCAGAGGGCTTTATGATAGCCCAGTAGATGCGGCAATTAGCCTTTATCTAGATTTTTTAAATATTTTTATTTCCATCTTGCAGTTAACAGGTCTTTTGGGCGGCAGAGACGAATAAATTTTTTTGATCCAAAGAAGAATTTCTTCTTTGGGATTAATGCTTTAACCTTTCTTTTTTCAATAAATTACCATTTTTAGCAATAATAATTCTTTAATAATTTTTACTTAAGGTTTCATAATGAAAAAAATATTGTTTTTTGTAGTTTTAAGTGTGATGGGCTTTGCACATCAATTTTTTCCCGTGCAAGAGAATGGGGAGTATAAGGTGGTATTTTGGGCAGATGGACATTGGGGAGAATATCAAGTTCAAAATATTTTTGGAATCGTTGCAAAAGATTCTGCAGGTATGAATCAAAAAGTAGCTTTTGATTATGCAAATAATAAGATTATTGCTACAAATCCAGCAATGCTTGCCATACATTATGACTTTGGGCATTATACTTTTTTATCAAATGGCAAACACTATGCGCAAAGACGCGATAGTTTGACTGATAAAGAAGGTGGAAATAAAGTTACACAAACAAGAAAAATTTATAAAATTGGTAAGAGTATTTTTCAATGGAATGCTAATTTTTCTAAACCTATTGGTTTGAAATTAGAAATTGTACCTTTGCAAAATCCTTTGGAGTTAAAAGAGGGCGATAGTTTGCGTTTGCAAGTTTTCTTTGAAGGCAGGCCTGCACAAGGTTTAGAGTTTGAAGATCAAATTGATGATATTGAAAATCTTTATACAGATGAAAATGGAATTATAGAACTCAAACTTAGAAAGCCTCAAGATGGTTTGCAGATTTTTGGTACAAGTATCAAAATAAGACAGCTTGATAAATTTGCAGATACTTTACAAATTACTTCGACTTTAAGCTTTAAAACTAAATAATTTATTATTTAGTTTTGTCATTTTTTGGATTCTGTGATTATAGAATCTTCTTACATTTCTTTCATTTATTTTATTTGCTATGTTGTTATTAATGTTATAATTTAGGATTTTAATTTTTAAGGGGTTATTTTTGGAAAATGTTATAGAAGTTTTTGGTGCAAAAGAAAATAATTTAAAAAATATTAATCTTAAAATTCCAAAAAATCGACTTGTAGTTTTTACAGGATTAAGCGGTAGTGGGAAAAGTACATTGGCATTTGATACGCTTTATGCAGAAGGACAACGCCGTTATATAGAATCGCTCTCAAGTTATGCAAGACAATTTTTAGACAAAGTAGGAAAACCAAATGTAGATAAGATTGAAGGTTTAACCCCAGCAATTGCTATTGATCAAAAGACAACTTCTAAAAATCCTCGTTCTACGGTGGGGACGATTACAGAAATTTATGACTACTTTAGACTTTTGTTTGCTAGAGTGGGGATTCAGCATTGTCATTTGTGTGGTAAAGAAATTTCACACATGAGCCAAACAGACATTATCCAAGAAGTATTAAAAATCAAAGAAGATTCTAAAATTATTATTCTAGCCCCTATTGTTAAAGAAAAAAAGGGAAGTTTTGCAGATAAGATAGAGGCTTTGCGTCAAAAAGGATATGTCCGTGCCTATATTGACGGTGTTTTGGTGCGTTTAGATGAAGATATTGAACTTTCTAAAACAAAAAAGCATACGATCAAAGTAATAATAGATCGTGTAGTAATGAGCGAGGAGAATCACTCAAGAATTGCACAAGGTATAGAAAAGGCACTTAAGGAATCTTATGGTGAGGTAGAAATTGAGATTTTGGGTGAGGAGACAAAAGATAACAAAGTAATTCATTATAGTGAACATTTAGCTTGCTTTGATTGCAAAATTAGTTTTGAAGCACTAGAGCCTTTGAGTTTTTCTTTTAATTCTCCAAAGGGAGCATGCGAGGATTGTGGAGGATTGGGGAGTAAATATAGTATTGATATCAAAAAAATTTTAAATAAATCATTGCCATTAAATAAGGGTGGAATCAAAGTAATTTTTGGGTTTAATCGGAATTATTACGCTGAACTTTTTGCTGGATTTTGCAAAATAAATAAGATTGATGCAAATAAAAGTTTTGAAGAATTGGATAAACAAGAGCAAGATTCTTTATTGTATGGAAATGGTATTGAAGTAGAAATTAAATGGAAAGATTCTATTTTAAAGCGACCATGGAAAGGGATTTTGCAAATTGCTTATGATATGTTTAAAGATGAAAAAGATTTATCAGATTATATGAGTGAAAAGCCTTGTCCTACTTGTAAGTCTCATCGTTTAAAGGCTCCTTCACTTTCTGTAAAAGTAGGTGGAAAAGGGATTGGAGAAATCATTGATATGCCTATTGAAGAGAGTTATGCTTTTTTTATGAAAGATGAAAATTTTAGTTATCTTAGTGAGCAACAAAAATTTATTGCAAATTCTATTTTTAAGGAAATTAAAGAAAGGCTATTTTTTCTGTATGATGTAGGGCTTGGTTATTTGAGTTTAGGGAGAGATGCACGAACAATTAGCGGAGGAGAAAGTCAGAGAATTCGTATTGCAAGTCAAATTGGTAGTGGACTTACTGGGGTGATGTATGTCTTAGATGAACCAAGTATTGGGTTGCATGAAAGAGATACGTTAAAACTCATTAAAACATTAAGAAGTTTGCAAGAAAAAGGTAATACTGTAATAGTAGTTGAGCATGATAGAGAAACGATAAAAAATGCAGATTTTATTGTAGATATTGGGCCGGAAGCAGGGAAAAATGGAGGTGAGATTGTTTATTGTGGAGATGTGAAAACGATGCTAAAATCTCACACACAAACTGCACAATATATTAATCGAAAAAAAGAAATTTCTCATAGCAAAAATAGAGCACAAGATAATTTTTTAGAAGTAAAAAATGTTTGTATTAATAATATAAAAAATCTTAGTGTAAAAATTCCTCTTTCAAATTTTGTTTGTGTAACAGGGGTGAGTGGGAGTGGAAAAAGCTCCTTAATTTTGCAGACCTTGTTGCCAGTGGCACAAGAATTATTAAATCATGCTAAAAAAATTAAAAAATGTGATGGCGTAGAGATTGAGGGATTAGAAGCATTGGATAAAGTGATTTATCTTGATCAAACCCCTATTGGAAGGACTCCAAGGAGTAATCCTGCAACTTATACAGGCGTGATGGATGACATTAGGTTACTTTTTAGTGAAGTAAAAGAATCTAAAATTTTGGGATATGGTATTGGGCGTTTTAGTTTTAATGTCAAAGGAGGAAGATGCGAGAAGTGTCAAGGTGAAGGAGAGATTAAAATTGAAATGCATTTTTTGCCTGATGTGATGGTAAAATGTGATGCTTGTAATGGTGCAAAATATAATCCTCAAACTTTAGAAATCAAATACAAAGGAAAATCAATCGCTGATGTTTTGGCAATGAGCGTAGATGAGGCATTGGAGTTTTTTAATAAGATTCCAAAAATTGCAACACGATTGAAAACTTTACAACAAGTGGGGCTTGGCTATATTACTTTGGGGCAAAATGCTGTAACTTTAAGTGGTGGGGAAGCGCAAAGAATAAAGCTTGCCAAAGAGCTAGGGCGCAAAGATACAGGCAAGACTCTTTATATTTTAGATGAACCTACAACGGGATTACATTTTGCAGATGTAGATCGATTAACAAAGGTTTTACATGATTTAGTAGATCTTGGCAATTCTGTGGTGGTGGTTGAGCATAATTTAGACATGATAAAAAATGCAGATTATCTGATTGATATTGGGCCTGAGGGGGGCGATAAGGGTGGCAAGCTAGTTGATTGTGGAAGTGTGCAAAAAGTAGCAAAAGATTATCAAAAAACAGGAAGTTATACGGGAAAATTCTTAGCACAAGAGTTAAGGGAAATGCAATGAAAAAGGGGCTTGTAGTTTGGATTTGCGGACTTGCAGGGAGCGGAAAAAGCACAATTGCTAGAGAAGTAAGAAATAAGCTTTCTTTGTATCAAGATAATGTGATTTATTTAGATGGAGATGAACTAAGAGAGATTCTAGGGAATTTTGATTATGATAGGGATTCAAGAATAGAGATGGCAAAAAAGCGTGCTTTAATGGCGAATTTTTTGGCACAACAAGGTATGATTGTGCTTGTTTCTACAATTTCACTTTTTAATGAAATTTATACTTTTAATCGTGCTTTGATAAAATCTTATTGCGAGATTTTTGTAGATTGTGACTTTGAAGAACTATTAAAAAGAGATCAAAAAAGTCTCTATTCAAATGCAATAAATAAAAAAATTGCAAATGTTGTAGGAGTAGATATTCCTTTTGATATTCCACAAGCAGATTTGGTTGTTTATAATGATAAACAAGAGGCATTGCAAAATAATGTTGCTATGATTATTGAAACAATACAGAGCAAAATATAGCATTCCAAAAATGTTAATTTTAGTAACAATTGTGATAAAAATTTTAAAGTAATATTTATTTTTAAATAGATTACATATTACACTACCAAAGTTAAAATATTTACTTAGGAATAAAAAATGCAACGAGTTTTAAATAAAAGAATTTGCTCGATTATAGCAGCAAGTAGTGGTAATCTTGTGGAGTGGTTTGATTTTTATATTTTTGCATTTAGTGCAGTTTATTTTGCTCATGTTTTTTCAACTTCTGAAAATCCTATTATCCAACAAATTAATACCTTTGGCGTTTTTGCTGCGGGATTTTTTATGCGTCCTATTGGTTCTTATATTTTTGGTTCACTGGCAGATAAAGTGGGGCGGAAGAAGTCAATGGTATTTTCTGTTATATTGATGGCTTTAGGATCTTTTATTATTGCAGCATTGCCAAGCAAAGATATAGTTGGAGATTTTGCAATACTTTTATTGTTGTTTGCAAGATTGCTTCAAGGACTTAGTGTTGGTGGAGAATATGGAATTGCAGCTACTTATCTTTCAGAACTTGCAACGGAAGGAAAAAGAGGTTTTTATTCTTCATTTCAGTATGTAACTTTGATTGGCGGGCAGCTTCTAGCAGTTGGTAGTATTAGTATCATGCTTATTATTTTTGAAGAAAAAGAGATGTATGAGCATGCATGGAGAATTTTATTTGTAGTTGGAGGCTTGCTTGCACTCGGATCTTTAATAGTTAGAAATGTAATGGAGGAAAGTGCAGTTAAATTAGAACACTATAAAGATCGTGGGACGCTCAAAGCATTGTGGAAATATAAAGAACGATTTTTTATGGTGATTGGCATTACAGCTGGAGGCTCTTTAGGGTTCTATACAATTACAACTTATATTAAAACCTACATGATTAATGCAGGGATTGATAAGACTTTGTCCAATAATATTTTATTAGTTGCATTATTTTTTTTAATGATATTGCAACCAGTTTTTGGAATGCTTGGAGATAAAATAGGACATAAAAAATCGCTAATGATTTTTAGTTTCTTAGGGTTTGTGGGAATTTATCCTTTTTATCATTTGTTGGGAATAGTAAAAAGTGGTATAGGAATTTTTTTAATTATATTAGCATTATTTGTTGTTTTAAGTTTTTATACTTCTGTGGCAGGAATTTTTAAAGCTAAACTTTTTCCTGAACATGTAAGAGCACTTGGAACAGGGTTGGGCTATGCAGTTGCAAATGCTGTTTTTGGTGGTTCTGCTCCATATGTAGCCTTACAATTTAAAAATGCAGGTTATGAAAATGGATTTTTTGTCTATGTAGCAGTTTTGATGGTAGTTATGCTTATCACTTCTTTTTTTCTTCCTAAAAGTACTGAGTTGAGATAAGGATTATTAATTTTATGTTTTATGCAAAATAAGATAAAGTGAGGATTCTGTGATATAATTTTTAAAATTAAATTAAAGTAGGGATCAGGGTGATTAGGAAGATAAGAAGTTTTTTTAAGTTGGCATTTGGAGGGCATTGGGGAAGCATTTTTTCAAAAATTCCACCAGCGAAATTTTTGATTACTTCAACAAATCTTTTTGCCAAAAAATTATCTTATCGTTATATCTTGCTTGGTGGGCATGGTATGGGAATGCAGTCTTTTAGATACTATCTAGAGCAAATCGGGGCTACTCCTAGAGAGATTTATTGGTATGAAATGCTTGCCCCTTTCGTACTTTATAAAAAAGATGAAGGATTATTGATTGATAAAGATCCTAAAAATGAATTTGCTAAAAAAATACTTTCTAAGCAAAAAATTTCTATCCCTGTTTATCAAATTATAAGAGATCCTATTAGCATTATTAAATCTTGTTTAAATGCAACAATTTTTCATCGTATTTCGGTACTACAAGATAAAAAAGATGTGGAAAATGTGTTAATTGAGATTTTAAAAAATACACCTCATTTAATGTTTTATTTCACTTCTTTGCAAAATAGCATTAAGCATCTTGCTACAGATATTACTTATCTTACTCAAGATTCTATTAATCAAAAAAATCTGCAAAATACACTTAATGATTTTGCAAATCGTCTTAATTATTCTCCTATGAAAATTGAAGAATCTGTTTTAAAAGGTACAGCATTTCCTAGAGCATTTCCATATATTTTTGAAGTAGAAGGTAAGAGCTTTATTTTGTCTTTGAATGGTAGGGAAGATAAACATAGCGAACTTGATATGGGAACTTTTATTTCCAAAAAATTTCCTATTATCAAAGAAAAAATATTTTTTATTAAAGAAGTGATTTTTGAAGGTTATGAAGATTATCCTCTTTATCTTGCAAGTCTTACAGAAAAGCCAAGTAATAATACAATTACAGTGAGGGGGGGGGGGTACCTCTTTAATAGAAGAAAAGATTCAAGCTTACAAAACACATGTTCTTCATTCTTTAGAAAAACATCAAAATCTCTGTTTGAACGAAAAAGAGATTATCGCAATTTTACTTTCTGAAAAATACGCTGATTTTTCCTTAGAACTTGCAAAAAAAATTCACAGCGAAAGTGAATGTTTGCGTGCAAATCATCAAGAAATTTTACAAAGTTTTGTCTATGCCAAAGAGTTTGTTGGTTATTTTGGTATGGAGTATTGCGAGAAATGAAGATTCTAAAAAAATATTTACGAAAAAAATTTGGTCGCAATTGGCATAAGGCGCTATCTGATTGTGCTTTTACCCGCAAGGCTTTGAGCTATACAAATTTATTTCCTTGTAAAAAATCTTATCGTTATATCTTGCTTGGTGGGCATGGTATGGGAATGCAAGCAGTAATGGCATATTTGGACAAAATGGGGGCAAAGCCTAGAGAAATTTTTGCTTATGAAATGCTTTTTCCTTTTATATTTTTTGAAGATTTTGATGGAATAGTGATTGAAAAAGCATCTGATGAAAAGTTTTATCATCGCACTTTAAAAACATTGAAGAAAAAAGTCCCTGTTTATCAAATTATAAGAGATCCTATTAGTATTATTAAGTCTTGTTTTAATGTGGATTTGCTTTTGCAAATTTCAAACATTAATATGCAAGAAGATAGAGAGAAGCTTCTAATTGAAGCAATTAAAAAATTTTCTCATGTAATGTTTTATTTCACTTCTTTGCAAAATAGCATTAAGCATCTTGCTACAGATATTACTTATCTTACTCAAGATTCTATTAATCAAAAAAATCTGCAAAATACACTTAATGATTTTGCAAATCGTCTTAATTATTCTCCTATGAAAATTGAAGAATCTGTTTTAAAAGGTACAGCATTTCCTAGAGCATTTCCATATATTTTTGAAGTAGAAGGTAAGAGCTTTGGTTTATTTTTGAGTGGCAGGGAAAAAAGACATTGTGAGTTTGATATGTATATTTCAAAAAAACATCTTTTAAAGCATCGTGATTGGCATATTACAAAGATTAAAGATATTAAAATTCAAGGTTATGAAGATTATCCTCTTTATCTTGCAAGTCTTACAGAAAAGCCAAGTAATAATCAAGATTATAATCACGCGGGGGGGGGGGGTACCTCTTTGCGTAGAAGAAAAAATGCAACAAATCATAGAAGAAATTATGTTTGTTTTAAAGCGGCATAAAGGCTATATGATGGATGAAAATGAAATACTAGAGATTCTAACAAAACCACAAAACTATGAGTTTTCTAAAAAACTTGCTCTAAAAATTTTTCAAGAGCTAGAATGCCTTAAAGATCAAAAAGAAATCTTAGAATCCTTCATTTTTACACAAAAATTTTTAGAAAAATTTCAACTTACTATGAAAGGAATATAATGAAACAAGGCGATTTTACAAAAGTGGCGCAATACTATCATAATAGACCCGCTTATAGCACAAATTTATTAGAAAAATTATTGTGTTGTGTGAATGAGAATCATAAAAATTTACAAGCATTAAATGTTGTTGAAGTGGGTGCTGGTACAGGAAAGATGACACAGCTACTTGCAAATTTTGGTATGAATATTGTGGCAGTGGAGCCAAATTTAAATATGCGCTTAGAAGGACAAAAAGCTGTAAAAAATTCCAATGTAAAATGGCAAGAAGGAAGTGGTGAACGCACAGGAGTAGAGGATAATTTTGCAGATTGGGCAATGATGGCAAGTTCTTTTCATTGGACAGATCCCAAAAAATCTTTACCAGAATTTTCAAGAATCTTAAAACCTGATGGGTATTTCACAGCAATTTGGAATCCAAGAAATATAGAAAAAGGATCTTTGTTTGATGAGATTGAGCAAGAAATAAAGGCAATTTTACCAGAACTTAATCGTGTAAGCAGTGGCACACAAAATGTGAAAAAATGGGAAGATATTTTGGTATCTACAGGGGATTTTAGAGATTGCTTTTTTATGGAATGCGATTATATAGAAATAATGGATAAAGAAAGATATATGGGGGCATGGCATTCTGTAAATGATATTCAAGCACAAGCGGGAGAAGAAAGATGGAAAAAGATTTTATCGATGATAGAAACTAAAGTCTCGCATTTAAAAATTATTGAGGTGCCCTACAAAATTCGTGCTTGGAGCGTAAAAAATAATAAATCAAGGAGTTAAAAAATGGAAAAAATCGTAGAGCAAAAGTGGGATTATACAAAACATGCAAAATTTTATGAATACCGACCAAATTATGCACCAAATGTGATTAAAATGTTATGTGATTATGCAAAAACACTAGCAGGGGGAGGGCGCTTAAAGGTTGCTGATATTGGTGCTGGAACCGGAAATTTGAGTATCATGCTTTTGGAAAATTCTTGCAGTGTTGTGAGTGTCGAGCCAAATGATGCGATGAGAGAAATTGGTATAGAAAGAACAAAAGGGCAAGATATTCAATGGGTGCGTGCAACAGGGATAGAGACAACTTTGCAATCTCAAACTTTTGATTGGGTGAGTTTTGGTAGTAGTTTTAATGTGATGGATAGAAGTTTGGCACTCAAAGAAACACATCGTATTTTAAAAGATGGGGGCGTGTTTTCTTGTATGTGGAATCACAGGGATTTGCAAGACCCTATTCAAGAAATTGCAGAAAATATTATTATGTCGCTTGTTCCAAATTATACTCGTGGGGTGCGACGCGAAGAACAGCGTGGTGTTATTGAAGAACATAAAGATTTATTCGATGAGATTTTATATATTGAACAAGATTTTTATTTTCATCAAAGTATAGAAAATTATATTTTGGCATGGAAAAGTGTAAAAAATCCGTATTGGGATTTGGAAACACAAGAGGGTGCAGAGTTGTTTGAAAAGATTACTTATCAAATGAGACATCAATTACCTAGCGCGTTTGATATTAAATATACAACAAGATCTTGGAGCGCAAAAAAAGTAAAAAAATGAAAAAATTGAATTTTAAAACTAAGGCAAGGAATTTAGAGAATCTCCTAGGGATTATTGAAAATGCAAAAATTTTGCCTTTAAAAATCATACAAGCTGATTTAAAAAATCAAGCAGAGATTGTTAAAGAAATTCAAAAAGAGTTTTTTGGTAAAAAACTTATTATTCGTAGCTCTTCGCATGCAGAAGATTCTAAGGAAAATTCAAATGCGGGAGCTTTTTTGAGTCTTGGAAATATCGATAGTAGCAATATTTTAGAATTGCAAAACGCATTACAAGAGGTGGCAAAAACTTTACAAGAATGTGATGAGATTTTAATCCAGCCAATGTTGGAAAATATCACAAAATGTGGAGTGGCTTTTAGTGTTGATAAGGATAATTTTGCCCCATATTTTTCTATCCAGTATGATGAGAGCGGATCTAATAGTGCTATTACAGATGGTAGTAGTGCGCAATTTATGAGCTATACACATTTTAGAGACGCACCCTTACCTCAAGATTTATATTTAAAACAAATCATTTTATTGATTCTAGAATTAGAAAATCTTTTTTCACATAAGGCATTGGATATTGAGTTTGCTTATGCAAAAAATGGAAATAAGGAAGAGTTGTATTTATTGCAAGTAAGACCACTTGTTATGATAAATAAAAAGGATTTTTCAAATCATATTTCTTTGGATATTCTTACAAGATTGCAAAGGCGTTTCAAAAAATTGCAATTTTGCCATAGTGATGTGCTAGGATCAAAAACGCTATTTGGTGTAATGCCAGATTGGAATCCAGCTGAAATTATTGGCCTTAGACCAAAGCGTTTGGCTCTTAGTCTTTATAAAGAAATTATTACAGATAATATTTGGGCATATCAAAGGGATAATTATGGGTATCGAAAATTGCGTTCTCATCCTTTGATGCATTCTTTTTGTGGGATTCCTTATATTGATGTGCGATTATCTTTTAATTCTTTTATTCCTCAATCTATTCAGGAAAAAACTGCTACAAAGCTTGTAGAGTTTTATATAGATTCTTTAATTAACCAGCCTTATTTACACGATAAAATTGAGTTTGATATTGTGTTTTCTTGTTATGATTTTAGTTTGGACATGCGTTTAGAAAAATTACTTAAGCATGGATTTTCACAGCAAGAAATTACAGAAATTAAGCATTCTTTGCTTGAAGTGACAAATAATATTATCCATCCAAAAGATGGGTTGTATCATAAAGATTTGCAAAAAGTTACTTTATTAGAAGGAATTTATCAAAATATTATGCAGGCTAATATTTCTTTGATTGATAAGATTTATTGGCTAATAGAAAATTGTAAGCGTTATGGCACTTTACCTTTTGCAGGTGTGGCTAGAGCGGGATTTGTAGCAATGCAATTTTTAAATTCTTTGGTAGAAAATGGATTTTTGCAAGCAGAAGAACGCCTTTGTTTTTTAAATACACTCAATACAAAAGCAAAACAACTTAGCCAAGATGTATCAAATCTCACAAAACACAATAAAGAAGAATTTCTTAAAAAATATGGGCATCTTAGAGCAGGGACTTATAATATTCTCTCGCCGCGTTATGATGAAGATTTTGATTCTTATTTTGATTTTCAAACAGGGCAGAAAACTCAACAAAACGAGAGTTTTTTTCTAGATAGTCAAAGAATGCAAGAATTAGAAAAGATGTTGCAAAAACAAGGATTAAAAATCAATGCTCAAGAATTTTTTATATTTTTAAAAACTGCAATTGAAGGCAGGGAGCTAGCAAAATTTGAATTTAGCAAGCTTCTTTCTAGGGCTATTAGCTTGATTGCAGAATTAGGCGATTATTATCACATTAGTAAAGAAGAAATGGCACATAGTAATATTAAAACAATTCTAGATTTATATGCATCACTTTATGCAGAGGAACCACGAAAGCGATTATTAGAAGAGATTATGCAAAATCAAAAAGAATATCTTTGCACACAGGCTATTAAACTTCCTCCTCTTCTTTGCAAAGAAGAGGATATTATGGGCTTTACCTCTTCTAGAATCTTGCCAAATTTTATTACTCAAAAAGTGGTGTGTGCTCATGTAGCATCAGAAAAAGACGATCAACTTATGGGAAAGATTGTCTTAATTTATGCGGCAGATCCAGGATATGACTATTTATTTTCTAAGCAAATTGCAGGATTTATTACTTGTTATGGAGGTGCAAACTCTCATATGGCTATTCGCGCTTCAGAGCTTGGAATTCCTGCTGTTATTGGTGTAGGAGAGGAGATTTTTGCAAAATGTTCACAGGCAAAAAATTTGCGTATTGATTGCGAAAGTGAGCAGATTTTTTATCTATGAAAAAGTTTATTGGAATTACGCAACGCTTAATAGAGCATATACAATATTCAGAAATTAGAGAAGCATTAGCACTAGATTGGGGGACATTTTTTTGTGAAAAAATTTCAGAAGATTTTTTGCCTCTAGCACTTAGTAGTAAAATAGATTTCAAAGATTATATCCCTTATCTTAGCGGGGTAATTTTAAGTGGTGGTAATGATTTAAACTCTCTAAATCCTAATAAACTTTCATTATTTCGTGATGCTTATGAAAAAAATATTTTAAAACTTTGTTTACAAAATCATATTCCTGTGCTTGGTGTGTGTAGGGGGGCGCAGATGATTGCAGAATTTTTTTGTGCAAAAATTACTCCTATTATGCAGCACACAACGCCCCATCTTATTTCTTTTCAATCGCAAAATTATAAAGTAAATTCCTACCATAATTATGGAATTTCTGGGCTTTGTGAGGATTTTGAAGTATTAGGGATTGCGATAGATGGGAGTATTGAGGCATTTAAACATAAAAATAAACCTATTTATGGAATTATGTGGCATTTGGAGCGTGAAGAGAATTTAAGCATTCCTTCGCAAAAAATGTGGAAAATGTTTATAGAAAATTTTAAGGAAAAAAAATGCGTGTTTTGATACTTGCAGCTGGAATGGGAAAGCGTTTGATGCCACTTACTAGAGATGTGCCAAAATGTATGGTAATGTATAAAAATAAAGCTTTAATTGATTATTTATTAGAAGTTTTTCAATCTTTAGAGGTGGATAAGATTGCCTTAGTGGGGGGATATAAATTTGAAGTATTGCAAGAATTCACACAAGGAAGAATTGATTGTTTTTATGAAAATAAGAATTTTGATTCTACAAATATGGTCAGCACTCTATTTTGTGCAAAAGAATTTTTAGAGCAATGCATTAGAGATTCTCAAGATGTGTTAATTAGCTATGCAGATATTATTTTTACAAAAAAAGTTTTATTTAAAATGATGGAGTATAAAGGAGATGTTGGTGTAGGTATTAATACAAAGTGGAGATTGCTTTGGGAAAAAAGATTTGCAAATCCCTTAGATGATGCTGAGACATTAAAAATTATGCAAGGAAAGATTAAAGAAATTGGAAAGAAACCAAAAAGTTATGAGGAGATTGAAGGACAATATATGGGGCTTTTTAAAATCTCGCATCAGTTTTTACCAGTTTTTATGGAATTTTATACAATGCTAGATTCGCAAAAAATCTATGATGGTAAGGATTTTGCAAATATGTATATGACAAGCTTTTTGCAACAAATTATTGATAGGTTTGATAATATAGAACCCATTTTTATTGATGGAGGGTGGCGTGAAATTGATAGTATAGAGGATTTAAATATTGATGAAGAATAAAAAAGATTTATTATTTGAAGTTTTAATGATTGCTATTGATGCAGGTAGGGCAATTTTGCCTTATTATGGAAATGAAGATTATGAGTACAAAGAGGATTTAAGTCCAATCACACAAGCAGATAAAGCTGCAAATAAAGTTATCTTAGAGGGATTGAAAAAAATTTCAAACTATCCTATTTGTTCGGAAGAAAGTGAGTTGGAGTATGAAAAAAGAAAAAATTTAGATTTTTTTTGGCTTGTAGATCCTTTAGATGGAACAAAAGATTTTTTGGCACAAAATGGGCAATTTAGTGTCAATATCGCGTTAATTTCTCATAATTCTTCCACTTTAGGCGTAGTGTATGCACCAATTTTAGATGAGGCATATATTGCTTATCAGGGTTTTGGAGCTTATAAAATTACACAATGTCGTGATAAGACACTACAAGATTTGCATAACTCTCTTATAAAAATCCCACAAGATTTCTCAAGAACTCGCGGCATAGCTTGTGATTCTGTCCATCATAGTGTTGAAAAAATGAAAAATTTTATAAAATATTATGATTTAGAATGTAAAAAATTAGGTAGTGCATTAAAATTTTGTGCTTTGGCAACTAGTGAGGCAGATTTTTATTTGCGTGTTGTGGGGACAAAGGAGTGGGATAGTGCTGCTGGGCAGATTATTTTGGAGGAATCCGGAGGACTTGTACTCTCTTATGAAGAAAAAACCCCTTTGCCTTATAATAAGGAAAATATTAAAAATAAAGACTTTATGGCCTTTGGCATTAGGGCTTTGCAAAAAGATGGTGCAATTTTTCATATTTATAGAGACTTTAAAAACAACCTTGGCTTTTTTTCTAAAAAACCAAATTAAATCATTGTGTTTATGTCGTTATTAAAATTCAAAGTTTATGAGTGAATTTACAATAAGGATTATTGATTTTCATTCATTATTTTGAAAAAGCAAAAATAAGTAAAAATTTTTATTAAAGAAAGATTGGAATATAACTTGTCAATATTTCAATAAATAGCAATACTATTTTTAGTGGTAATCAAAGAATTGAAAAATATAAATATTAAACAAAATTGCAGTTTGTGTTAAGAAAATAAAAAAACAAGAGTCAAATTAGCTTTTTAAGAAAAAAGAATAATTTCAAAGTGGATGTAAAGAAAGTAAAGAGAATGAAGCCAACTAAGGCAAAACTAAAAGTTACTTATTTTTAAAATTATTTTATCTATAAGACAAAATAATGTCTATTTTTTAAATAAAATGTTACCATAATCAATATATTTTTATAGATTTCTTTGTAGTCAAAAATCATCAAAGGATCACAATGATTTTACTAATTATTACTTGTATTTTTATAGCTATTATGCTTGGTTATATCACTAGATATAATATCGGAATTTTTGCAATGATCTTTGCTTATATTGTTGGTGCTTTTTTTATGGATTTGCCTCCCAAAAAAATTATTGCTTTTTGGCCAATATCTATATTTTTTGTTATTTTTTCTGTTTCGTTATTTTACAATTTTGCAAGTGTTAATGGAACTCTTGAAAAATTAGCAGAGTTTCTTATTTATAAATTTTCAAAATACCCCTACCTTTTTCCTTATATTATTTTTATTGTTAGTGCAATTATTGCTGCATTAGGTGCTGGATTTTATAGTGTTTTGGCATTTATGGCCCCGATTACTTTTTTGCTTTGTGAAAAAATAAATCTCAATAAAATTGCTGGAGCCATGGCGATTAACTATGGTGCATTGGGAGGTGCTAATTTTATGACCTCTCAAAGTGGAATCATTTTTCGAGGATTGATGGAAAATTCTGGTATTGCTTCAGATGAGGCCTTTATTAGTTCGAGTATTGTTTTTTCTGTTACTTTTATTTTGCCTATCATAGTTTTGTCTTTTTTTGTTATCAAAAGTTTTAAAAATAAAAATTTAAATTACATAGCAATAAAACCTGAAGGATTTACTACAAAACAAAAAACTACTTTGTTTTTAATGCTTTTAATGATTTTAATAATTTTGATTCCCCCCATACTTCATATTATTTTTCCTTATCAAGAATCCATTACATTTATTAATCAAAAAATTGATATAGCAATGATTGCTATAATTTTTGTTGCTATTGCATTATTTTTAAAATTAGGTGATGAAAAAAAGGTAATTGCCCTTATTCCTTGGAATACTTTAATAATGATTTGTGGTGTGGGAATGTTAATTAGTATAGCTGTAGAAGCTGGTACTATTACGATGCTTTCAAAATTAATATCAAGTCAAGTAAATATTTTTTTGATACCTTTGGCCATGTGTGTTATTGCCGCTTTTATGTCCTTATTTTCTAGTACATTAGGTGTTGTGGCTCCTGCACTTTTTCCTATTGTGCCAGCTATTGCTTCAAGTAGCGGATTAGATCAAACATTACTTTTTACTTGCATTATTTTAGGGGCACAATCTTCTGCTATTTCACCCTTTTCTTCAGGTGGGAGTCTTATTTTAGGATCTTGCCCAGAAAAATACAAAGAAATACTTTTTAAAGATTTATTAACAAAAGCGATTCCGATAGGTTTTGCTGCGGCAATAGCAACATCTATATTATTAAGTTTAATTTTTTAGGAGAAAACATGAAAATTGATACCCACGCTCATATTTTTTTAAAAAATCTACCAGTGATTAATAATGCTCGTTATAGTCCAGAATACGACGCAAGTTTTGAAGAATATCATTCTTTTTTAAATTCTTTTGGTTTTCAAAAAGCTGTTTTGGTGCAACCTAGTTTTTTGGGGACAAATAATGATTTTTTGCTTAATTCTATCAAGGATAACAAAAATTTTAAAGCCATTGTAGTGGTTGATAAAAATATAAGTTTTGAAGAATTGCAGAAACTTAAAGAAAATGGAGCCTGTGGAATTAGATTGAACCTTTTAGGGCAAGATTTTACTGATTTTAAGGACAAAGAATGGGAAACATTATTTCATCATATTGCCAAACTTAAAATGCAAATTGAAATTCAAAGAGATCTAGAAGATGGATTGATAGATATGTTAAAAACGCTCCTTGATTTTGATTGCAATATTGTAATTGATCATCTTGCAAGATCGAGTTACATTGATTCTATAAATTTGCAAAAATTGCTTAAACTAAAAAATTCAAAAATATTTTTTAAAATTAGTGGTTTTTATAGGGCCAAATTTCCTTACAAAAACAATCAAGAAGCTATTAAGTTTGCAAAAGAAATTTATGAAATTCTTAAGAAGAATTTTTCGCTTCATAATTTTGTTTTTGGTAGCGATTGGCCACATACAAACTTTGAAAATAAGATTGATTTTTCTTCTGCTTTTTTGGCATTTGAAGAAATTGTTGCTTCAAAAAAGGAAAGAGAGCAGATTCTAGGAGACAATGCTTGCGCTTTATTTCATTTTTAATGCATTTCTTTATTTTTTAGGATTCTAATATAAAAATAAATAGAAAATCTTTTGATCAAAAAAACTTTGGGCAAGGATATAAAAAATAGCTATTTTGGTAATTTAGTGATCACTTGCTTGAGATTTATTTGAGGTCTAATAATTGCAAATTTTTGGCTAAAATAAAAGAATATTTTTGGTTTGGCGGTAGGTATGAGATTTAATTTTCCTCTAGATTATGATTTGATTTTACGAAAAAAACGCAGTATTAAACGCAATTTATTAGAGCAGGATACGACAAGATTTATACAAAAAAAGATTGCTATTCTTGGAGGTTCTAGCACAGCAGAAATTAAAGATTTTTTAGAAATTTTTTTATTAGATTTGGGGATTTTGCCTCAATTTTATGAATCAGAATATAATAAATATTATGAAGATGCAATCTTTGGTACACAGGAATTAGAGGAGTTTAAACCCGATATTATTTATCTTCATACAAGCTTTGTAAATTTGCATTTTGCTTCTTTGGGTACGCCGATTACCAAAGAGAATAAGCAAAATTTTATCACACAAAATTGTGAGAAATTTCTTAACATATGGAAAGCATTAGAGCGGTTTAATGGCGTGATTATCCAAAATAATTTTGAATTACCACCACATCGATTATTAGGAAATTTAGATTGTTTGCAGGGTAGAGTAGGAGTTGTGCAAGAGCTAAATATTGCCTTGCAAAATCAAATTGAAAAATATCCGCGCGTTTATCTACATGATCTCAATTATTTAAGTTCCATGCTTGGATTGGAGCGTTATTATGATAAGTCGCTTTTTTATCAAGCAAAATATGCAATGAGTATGGAATCCATGATAGAAATTGCTTTTAGCTTATCTCGTCTTATTGGTTCGCTTTTTGGCAAAAGTAAAAAGGCTTTGGTGCTAGATTTGGATAATACTTGTTGGGGGGGGGTGATTGGTGATGATGGGCTTATGGGGATTAGCATTGGCGATGAAACTGCACTTGGTGAAGGATATAGCGCATTTCAGCAATATGCCCTAGATTTGAAAAATAGAGGGGTGATTCTTGCGGTGTGTTCTAAAAATGAAATAGAAAATGCAAAAGAAGGTTTTAGCCATCCACGAAGCATATTGCATGTGGAAGATTTTGCATGTTTTATGGCAAATTGGAATCCTAAAAATGAAAATATTGCCTTGATTGCTAAAACACTTAATATTGGAGAGGATAGTTTAGTTTTTGTGGATGATAATCCTAGCGAAAGAGAAATTGTAAGAAGTCAGCTATCTTCTGTAAGTGTACCTGAAGTAGGGGATAATGTGATTGATTATATCACACATCTTGATCGTAATTATTTTTTTGAGACTCCTAGCTTGTCGCAAGATGATTTAAAACGTAGTGAATATTATTTGCAAAATTCCCAACGCCTTAATGAACAAAGTAGCTTTAAATCTTATGAGGAATTTTTGCAATCTTTGTGTATGCAAGCAGAAATTTTGGAGTTTAGTCCGATTTATCTTGAAAGAATTACCCAGCTTATTAATAAGACTAATCAATTTAATTGCACAACAAAACGTTATGATTTTGGTATGGTAGAGAGTATGAGTAAGGATGAAAAATATATTTGCTTGTATGGAAAATTAGTAGATAAATATGGGGATAATGGGCTCATTGCTATTAGTATTGGGCGTATTGTTGAAGATGTCTGTCATCTTGATTTATGGCTTATGAGTTGTAGAGTTTTAAAAAGGCATATGGAATATGCAATGCTAGATTCTTTTGTAGAGATTGCTAAAAAAAGAGGTGTAAAAAAACTAGTAGGCTACTATTTTAAAAGTCCAAAAAATCAAATGGTAGCAAATCTTTATGAAGACTTTGGCTTTGATTTGGTTTTTAAAGATGAAGAGCAAAGTCTTTTTGAGTTAGAACTCAAGAATTATAAAAATAAAAACTTTATTATAGGAGTAAATCATGACAAATAATATTCAAGAAAAATTACAAGAGATTTTTAGGGACGTTTTTGATGATGAGAATCTAGAAATTACACCACAAACTAGTGCAAGTGATATTGATGAATGGGATTCTTTGATGCATATTAGCTTGGTAAGTAGTATTGAAAAAGCATTTAAGATCCGTTTTGCCTTAGGAGAATTGCAAGATCTTAAAAATATTGGGGATATGATCGCCCTTATTGAGAAAAAAGTATGATACAAAGCTTTTTAGAATTAGTTGCACAAAAAGATGTGGTGCATGGAAAATATTTAAGTGCATTAAATTTGCAAGAAGAGGATCAAAAAGAGTTTGCTAAACTTTTGGAATTTTATCAAGAAAGAATGCAGATTTCTTTACAAGAGCAGGTGGAATGCTATTTGATGTTTTTGCATAAGAATTTGGAAGAAACAAAATTTTTTTTAGAAAATCATCGTTATCGTTATAGTACTTTTGATGAAGTAAAAAATCAAGTTTATTTCAATGAAGAATATATGCAGAAATATATGGTTGGTCTTGCAATTTCTTCTTATATTTGGAGCACGCATATTGGTGCGAGAAAAGAATTTGCTAAATATCTCTCCACAATAGAATCTAATCTTAAATATCTTGAAGTAGGCGTTGGCCATGGAGAGTATTTTTTGCAAGCGATAAAAAGCGGGCGTTTTGCAAAATGTATTGGTGTGGATATTTCTCCAACGAGTTGCAAAATGAGTGAAGAAATTATTCATCACTATCAAGAAAAATGTAATGCAGATTTTTTATGTAAAGATTTTTTAATGTTTGATACACAAGAAAAATATGATGTGATTGTGATGGGTGAAGTGCTTGAACATGTAGAAAAACCCTTAGAATTTCTTAAAAAAGCTAAAGGGCTTTTATCTGGCGGGGGGGGGGGTGGCATTTTTGTGACTATTCCTATTAATGCGCCAGATGTGGATCATATTTATTTATTTTCCAACCCTCAAGAAGTTTATGCGATGGTAGAGGAAGCGGGATTAAAGATTGCTCAAGAAGCATGTTTTGTAGCAAATAACTATTCTTTAGAAAAAGCATTAAAAAGAAAATATCCAATTTTGCTTACCGCATTATTATGTAAAAAATAAGGAGAATTTTTGAAAGAATATAAATTTAGTGACCTTGTTTTAGGTATGAAAGAAAGTTTTGAAGTAAAAATTACACAAGAGCACATGGATTTATTTTGTACACTTAGTGGAGATGAAAATCCTTTGCATCTTGATGAAGACTATGCCAAAAAAGAAGGTTTTGATACCAAGGTAGTTTATGGTCTTTTGCTCTCAAGTTTGTATTCAAGATTAGCAGGAATGCACTTGCCAGGGAAGTATTGCTTGCTACATAGTGTAGATAGTGTTTTTTTAAAGCCTGCTTATGTAGGTGATAAGCTTTTAGTAGAGGGGGTGATTAGCTATATTAATGAGGCATATAAGCAAGTTGAAATTAAAGCAAGTATTGCAAAAACCCTAGCGGGGGGGGGGGGTGCTTAAAAATTTCAAGAGCAAAAATTAGCTTAGGTGTATTAAAGTAGGGGTGAGTGATGAAAGATAGAATCTTAATTATTGGAGCAAGTTCGGATCTTGGGCGTGAGCTTATAGAAAAAATTAAAAATGAAAATACAGAGATTATTGCACATTTTTACCGTAAGCCTATAGAAAAGGAAAATGGTATTTTGCCCTTATGCTGCGATCTTTCTGATATTGTAGAGGTAGAAAAATTTATCGGGCAGGTTTTGGATATAGGATTGCCTAATAAGATGGTTTTTCTTGCTGCAGAGCGTGTTAAAAATATTCGATTTAAAGATTTAAACTGGAATGATTTTTCTTTGCATCTTCATATAGGATTGCGTGCATATTTCTTGATTTTACAGGCAATTTTGCCAAAACTTAGCAAAGATAAAGAAAAGAGTAAAAAAGTTGTCTTCATGCTTTCAAGTTGTGTTTTAAATATGCCACCTCTTGCAATGAGTGCTTATGTAAGTGCAAAATATGCTCTTTTGGGTTTGATGAAATCTCTTGTTAGCGAGTATAGAAATGCTAATATCCAAATTAATGCAATTTCTCCATCAATGATAGAAACAAGTTTTTTAGAGCATATTGATCCAAAAATTGTTGAATTAAATGCCTATAATCATCCGCTAAAACGCAATGCTATACCACAAGATATTGTGCCATGGATAGAGATGCTGCTTTCAGAAAAGAGTGATTATTTAAACGGAGTAAATCTGCCTATTACAGGAGGAGAAAATTTTTAATGCTTTTTAGTTCTATAGAGTTTATGTTTATTTATTTACCCATTGTGTTTTTTGGGTATTTTTGGCTAAATTCCAGAAATAAATCTAGAGAATCTGTTGCTTTTTTGGCATTTTCTAGTATATTTTTTTATGGATATTTTAATGTGTATTATGTGCCTTTGCTTTTAGGGTCTATCGCATTTAACTATACGATTTCAAAATTTTTATGTAAATACAAAACTAAGCTTTTACTTTTTGTTGCATTGTGTTTTAATATTGGACTACTTTGTTATTTTAAATATATTGATTTTTTTATTGAAAATGTCAACTTTGTTTTAGGAAGCAATATTCCATTATTGCATATTGCCCTACCTCTTGGAATCTCTTTTTTTACGATTACACAAATTGCATATTTGGTGGATTGCTATGAAGGGCTTGTAGAAGAAAGAAATCTAACAAACTATGCTTTATTTGTCACTTTTTTCCCACATCTTATTGCGGGGCCTATTTTGCACCATAAGCAAATGATGCCTCAATTTGCTGACAATACAAATAAAAAAATTAATTATGAAAATATTGCAAAAGGAATTTTTATTTTTTCTGTCGGTTTGTTTAAAAAAACTGTGATTGCAGATACTTTTGCAAAATGGGCAAATGCCGGATTTAGTATTGTAGATAGTGGTGGAATGTTAAACTTTTTTGAATCCTGGGTTACATTACTTTCTTATGCATTTCAGCTTTATTTTGATTTTAGTGGATATTGTGATATGGCCATAGGTCTTGGGTTGTTGTTTAATATTATGTTACCTGTAAATTTTAATTCTCCTTTTAAGGCTACAAATATTATTGATTTTTGGAAGCGTTGGCATATTTCTTTAACAAATTTTATTACTACTTATATTTATACCCCAATTATTCGTTGTTTTGATCGCCCTACTTTTAATAAAATTTTATTGGCGACATTTATTGCATTTATTATTGCTGGGGTGTGGCATGGATCAGGATGGAATTTTTTTATTTTTGGTTGTATTCATGGTGGAGCTTTAGTAATCAATCACTTTTGGCAAAAAAAGATCAAAATCAAAATGCCTAAACCTCTGGGATGGTTTTTGATGTTTTTTGTTGTGTTAATGGCATGGGTATTTTTTAGAGCACAAAGTTTTGCAGGTGCAATTAGTTTATTAAAATCACTTTTTGGAATTACTTGGTTACCTCTTCCAGATAGTGCACATATTGCTATTTTGCTATTTAATATTAAGGCGACAGATTTTACATTAGGTATGCTTGTTTTGGGCTTTGTTCTTTGTTTGTGCACAAAAAATAGTATTGAAAAAATGAGACAACTTAAAATAGGATACAAACAGATATTTTGGACAGCAATTTTGTTGGCCATGGGGATTTGTGGTGCTATTGGCGTGGAATATCAAGAATTTATCTATTTTAATTTTTAGGTTTTTTGATGCAAGATTATAAAAAATTTAGTATTTTGGTGCTTGGTTGTACTTTTTTGTTATTAGGGTTATTTCTTATTGCATTTTATCTCTATGATCCGATACAAATTTTTCACAAACCTTTTTTTAGGGAGCCAACTTTTTCTAGAGAAACACGCCTGCAAGATAAGGGGATTATTGATCATTATGATTTTGATTCTTATATCATTGGAGATTCTTTGACGCAAAACACTCCTGCAGGTTATGTGCAATATCGCCTCGGAGATAAATGGGTGAATATCACGCCTGTAGGTGCTAGTTTTTATGAAAAATTTGTAATTTTAGATTATCTTTTTAGAAAAAGACATGATGTAAAAAATATAATTTATGGCTTAAATGTAAGCATGGTGGATAAAAGTGTGGAGCAGATACATTTTGGATTCTTATATGATAAGAACCCCTTGAATGATATCCGTGCATATATTAATAGAAAATATATCAATTGTTTATTGTCTTTTTCAAAAAAGCCAAAATGTGTGGGGCAAGCAGATTTGGAGAATCTAACACATTGGATGGATGATCCGCATACTTTATATAATCTTGGGAATTATGGAGGATGGTTTCAAGGAGAAGGAATAAAAAAAGAGATTGATCGTTTAAAAGTAGCACAGAAAAAAATCTATCACTTTGTAAGCACAAAAAATATTGATGATGTAAAAGAATATATACAAAAGTATGTTTTTTCATTGGTAGCACAAAATCCAAAAGTTCATTTTTATTTTCTTATTCCTGTGTATCCCACTTATTTTTATAAAGTAAGCAATGAAGAATATATCGCGAGGTATTTTAAATCGCTTAGGTGGTTTGTACAAGAATCTACTAAATATCCAAATGTAAAAATTTATGGTTTTGGAAATGATAACTATACAGATGATATAAAAAATTATAAAGATCATGTGCATCATAGTATGGATATGAATGTAAAACAAATTGATGCAATAGCAGAGGGTAGCCATATTGTGAATAATGAAAATATTGATATTTATTTGAAAAATTTACAAGATAAGGTGCAAAAATATGATGTGAAACCCTTAATTGATATTTTAGAAAAAAGATTGTAGGTTGTGATGAGTTATAAAAAATTTAGTATTTTAGTATTTGTTTTTGCAGCAATTTTAATTGGATTATTTTTTGTTGCGTTTTATCTCTATGATCCTATGCAAATTTTTCACAAACCTTTTTTTAGGGAGCCAACTTTTTCTAGAGAAATGCGTTTGCAAAATAAGGGAATTATCGATCATTATGATTTTGATTCTTATATTGTTGGAGATTCTTTAACAATAAATATTCCTGCAGGTTATGTAGGCTATCGCTTGGGTGGTAAATGGGCAAATATTTCTATGACAAGTTCTAGTGTTTATGAAAAATATGTTCTAATTAAATATCTTCACCAAAAGAAAAAAGTCAAAAGCATTATTTATGGATTTAATCTTAGCAATCTTGAATTGGGTGATAAAACCTTTAGGGGTTTTGGATTCTTGTATGATAAAAATCCTTTGAATGATATCCGCGCATATATTAATAAAAAATATATTGATTGTCTTTTGCTTTTGTCAAAAAAGCCAAAATGTATTGGAGAGGGGAGAGATATAGAGACTTTTAATTTTTGGTTTAGCGATCCAAGATTTATTATTAATTTTGAGGATAATACAAGTTGGTTTCATAGTATTGAAGAGCTTGATAATGAAATAAAAAGGTTAGAGTATCTAAGGACAAAGCCGCGTGACTTGATGCAAAAAAGCAAGGAAGATATTAGTGTATCTATTGGTATTGCAAAAGAATATATTTTTGATATTGCAGCACAGTTTCCAGATACAAAATTTTATATTTTGCTACCGACTTTTTCAACTTATTATTATAGGAGTGAGAAGCTAGACTTGCTTTTGAAATATTTAGAATTAGTGCGTGCTGTAGTAGGGATGGGGATAGAGTATCCTAATGTTGAGTTTTATACTCTTGATGATAAAAATGATATGAAGAATCTAAGAAATTATCAAGACAAAATCCATACAAACATGGATATGAATGTAAAACAAATTGATTGGATTGCAGAGAAAAAAGGTAGAATTACACCACAAAATATAGAAGCTTATATTCAATCTATACAAGATGAGGTAGAAAAATATGATCTTATGCCATTGATTTTAGATTTAAAACACGCAAAACAAAAGCGCATGGAAAGTAAAAAGTAGATTTAATATTGCAATCCCTCCTTTGAGGGATTAGGCTTTTAGAATCTGTAGAGATAATTGATTTGAGGTGCTAGATATAAAAGCCCATTAAAAAAGCTTTTATCGCCAAGAAATTTAATACCCATTAAAATAGAATGCTTTTTGGCAATTACTCCTTCAAAACCAAGATTAAAACCAGTGTTATATGAGATTGTATCAATTCCTGTGGTTGTTGTGGTTGTTGTGGTTGTGCCTACTGTTGTAGTTACTTTGCTGCCACCTGTATTTGTATAAAGCATTCCCATAAAAATACCTGCATACAAACCTACGGAATATTTTTCTGTATTAACAAATCGATAGAGATAATCTAAATTAAGATCAAAATCTACAAGATGTGAAGTTAAACTAACCTTGGTAGTAGTTGATGTAAGCGATGCTCTTGCTGTTTGTCCTACAGGTGCAATGCCATATCCAAGGTCAAGATATGTTCTAAAACCATGTTTTTCATTGACTTGAAATTCATAACCACCTTTTATATTAAAATGAATAAATTGATCGCGAGTTGTTACGCCTGCGTTAGTTCCAAAGATTGCTGGTGCACCGATACCACCACCTACAAAAAAGTTTCCTTGCGCAAGACATAAAGCTCCAAAAAATGGAAGTGCCATTATTTTTTTCATTTTCTCTCCTGGTTTTAAAAAATATCGAGATTATACTAAATTTTCATAAAAATTATATTTTAATGAAATCATTTTATTAATAAAAAATAATTATAATTTATGCAATCAGCTTGCATGTAGGGCTTCTAAAAATTAGAATATTTTTTATATCAATATTATTCTCTTAAAAACTACGGGGGAGGGTAGTAATTTATAAAGTAATGTTTTAATAGAATGTTTTTTTGTTAAACACAAATTTTAGTATGAAAAATAAATTATGGTATTTGATAATGATTTATTTTTGCAAAATATACTTATTCCTGTTATGATTATTTCCTAGTAGTTATAGCAGGGGTAATTCCCCTCACCTATTTGCCAAAAGTTTTTTTGTTTTTAAAAGTTTTATTATGTTTTATTTGGCAAATAGGTGTTTTTCTTTTAGTGTTTACTTCGATTGTACAAAATTTTCAAATTATTTTTTCGTAATATAAAAATAGATTCAGATTATTATTTTAATACAATCTCTATAAAAGAGATCGTATTAATAAATTAAGAAATCACTTCTTGACATCTTGCACAGAGAGTGTCTTTTGTTTGTGCTAAATATCTCCAACATCGGGGGCATTTATGTTTTGTCGCAAGACTCAATTGGAAGTTTTTACCCTCGATCTCAAAACTAGCAATATTATCTTTTGGAGGTGTAGTGATAATTTCACTTACAATGAGCCATTGATCTAGGAGTTTGAAATCTGTATTTGGTGCATAAATTGCTATCTCAAGGCTAGATTTTATTGTTTTTTCTTTTTTGAGATTATCAATAATTTCGCTAAATTTTTCTCGCACTGCAAGCAAGAAATGAAAATCTTCTTTTAATTCCAAGGTGTTTAGTATATCTAAGTTATAAGGTTCTAGCATAAAGACATTTTTTGCACCATTTTTTAGTACTTCTGGAGCAAATTCAATAACTTCATCGATGGTATAGGTAAGAAATGGTGCTAAGGTATGTGCAATATTTCTTGCAATAATTGCCATGGTGGTTTTTGAAGCCAAAAGCTGCACGGAATTTTTAGAATCACAATATAGACTATCCTTGCATAAGTCCATATAAATCCCACTTAGCTCGTTTGTAATATAGTGCATTAAGATTTGTAAGCCTTTTACAAAATTATATTTTTGAAAATAGGAATGCACTTGCTTAAGTGTGCTTTGTGTAACTTTTAAAATCCAAAGATCAATAGGGCTTAGCGTATTTAGGTCTGCTAATTTTTCTAAATCATTGATATTAGCAAGTAAAAATCGCATAGTGTTACGAATTTTTTTGTATTGTTCACCTACTTGGGAAATAATGTTGTTAGAGATTCTAAGATCACTTTGATAGTCATTCATTCCCACCCATAGACGCAAAATTTCACCACCTTGATTTTTGAGTATGCTTTCAGGGGCAATGACGTTGCCTTTACTTTTACTCATTTTCTCACCTTTTTCATCTACAGTAAAACCATGAGTTAGGATACTTTTAAAAGGTGCCTTTCCTTGCAAAATACAGCTAAGTAAAAGTGAGCTTTGAAACCATCCGCGATGCTGATCACTTCCCTCTAGATACATATCTGCGGGATAACTTCCCGCTTCATATATAGGGGAATTGTTTTGGGTTTTTAATACTGCATTCCAAGTGCTACCACTCTCAAACCACACATCAAGAATATGCATACATTTTTCTAGATTTGGTGCAAGATGCTTATGAGATTGTGGTAATAAATCGCTAATTGTCTCACTCCACCAAATATCACAACCTTCTTTTGCAAAACGCTCTTTTAGGAATTTTAATACTTCCTCATCAAGCAAAGTAGCACCAGTTACTTTGTCTTTGAAGAATGCAATAGGTACCCCCCAATCTCTTTGACGAGAAATGCACCAATCAGGGCGATTTTCTACCATTGTTTTGATACGATTGCGACCACTTTCAGGATAAAAAGTTGTTTCATTAATCGCATCAAGTGCTACTTCTCGTAAGGTTTTTCCTTGATGAAATGGCTTATCCATTACAATAAACCATTGTGTAGTAGCACGATAAATTACAGGTTGATGCGATCGCCAACAATGTGGATAAGAGTGTGTAATTACCACATGTTTAAGCAAAGAATCTCCAAGTAGTTCTAAAATTTCTTGTTGTGCTTTGAAGATATGTTTTCCTAAGAAATGCTCAGGCAAAAGTTTTTTGTGGATAATTTCTTCGCTATAACAGCCTTTGTCATCAACAGGCATTAATACTTCTAAATCATATTTTAATGCAATATAGTAGTCTTCTTCTCCGTGTCCAGGGGCTGTATGTACCGCACCTGTACCATCTTCCATACTTACATGATCACCCAAAATAATATGAGATTTTCTTTGATTTAGTGGGTTTATAGCATGAAGATTTTCAAGATTTTTGCTAGGAATTTCTTTTTCTATTTCTGTATCCACAATGCCTTGTTGTGCAAGTTTTTCATGCAATGCTTTTGCAACAATAAAACCTTTTTTTGTAAGGACATAGTTTTGATTTGGACTTAGTGCAATAGCCACATTTGCAGGAAGAGTCCAAGGTGTTGTTGTCCAAATTACAAGAGAGCCATGCAAAAGATTAAGACTTTTTAGTGCAGCATCACTAAGCTTAAATGCTACATATACAGAATCTGATTGCTTGTCTTTATATTCAACTTCTGCATCAGCTAGAGCAGTTTGGCATGCCCAACTCCAATAAATAGGCTTGTTTCTTTCAAGCAAAAGTCCTTTTTTTGCAACTTCACAAAGTGTTGCAAAAATATTGCTTTCAAATTGAAAATCCATTGTTTTATAAGGATTTTTAAAATCTCCAACTACACCGAGTTGTTCAAACTCATTGCTTTGAATTGCAACAAATTTTTTGGCATGCTCTCTACAGAGCTCACGAATAGCATTGATACTTAGAGAATCTTTTTTTTCTTTCCCGAGATCTTTTTCTACTTGTTGTTCAATAGGCAATCCGTGGCAATCCCACCCTGGTGTATAGAGAATTTTTTTGCCTTGAAAATAGTGATATTTTGTAATAATGTCTTTTAGGATTTTGTTTAGTGCATGACCGATGTGGAGGTGACCATTTGCATAAGGTGGGCCATCATGGATAAAAAAGCTTTGTTTTGCATCTTTGCGGAGAGTTTGCATTTGCTCATAGACTTCTTGTTCTTTCCATTTTTGATAGCGTTTGGGCTCTAAATTTGGGAGGTTTCCCCGCATGGCAAAATTTGTTTGCGGCAGGGAAAGAGTATCTTTGTAATCCATAAAACATCCTTAGGTTAAAATGTTTTAATTCTAACAAAATTTTATAGAAAGTGTTATTTTATCGTGATGAAATCTCTAAAATTTATAAAATCTTTGATTCCTAGATTTTGGGATAAGAGAATGGTAAGCAAGATTCTTGCCTTTTTGGGTTGTAGCCATTTACTCATAACCACGCCTTCTTTTTGCAAGTCTATTTCGCTACCTAGATAGCCATAAGTGGAAATTGCACTAGGTCCTGCATATGTTCTAGCACACATAATCACAGGCTTTGTTTTTGCAATTTTTATAATAGTGTCGCGTGTTTGTAGATTTGTGTGTCCCGCGCCATATCCTGCAATGACAATTCCATCATATTTTTCTCCCGCCCATTCTAAAATCTCTTTTTCATCATCAAGGCTGTGTTCATAGCAAAAGACTTTTTTATGTAGTGTTTGGAGATTGGGGAATTTGGGAAGAGGGCTAAGGGGTCTAAAAAATTCTACTTTATTTTCAAATATTATTCCTAATTCTTGATGCATGGAATCAAAAGTTTCTAAGGCAAGACTATGTTTTTTTTGCATCCATAGGGGGTGGTGAATGGTATTATTCATCACAACCATGACACCAGCATTTAAAGAAGAGGGGTAATTTACAATCAGTGTTATAGCGTTATAAATATTATTTAGTCCATCATAACCTAGTTCATCACTACTACGCATAGCACCCGTGAGAATAAGGGGGATAGGTTCATTCCACAATAAGCTTAAAAAAAATGCACTTTCTTCTAGCGTGTCAGTTCCTTGTGTGATGATAATTCCTTGCGAATCTTTTGCTGCATTTTTTGCCCAATTGTATGCTTCTAAGAGATTTTGAAAAGTAATATGTCCACTTGCAATACTAAAGAGATTGTGAGTGGAGATTTGTGCAATTTTTTTTATTTCAGGAATCGCACTAATAAAATCTTTTGCTCCAATTTGTGGAGTAATACCTCCATTATTAGAAACTTGCATAGAGATTGTTCCGCCAATAGATGCAAGAGCTATTTTTTTCATATTACTTCCTTGATTATTAAAAATGCTATAGGGTTTAGTGTGGTGATTTTTGGCATGGATTGCATGTTATTAATAGTTGTGTAATTTGGGATTTTTTTATTTCTAGGAGTATTTAATACTTCATCACAGATAATGTTTAGCATTTTTGTTTTTTCTCGCATAAGTAAAAATAGCAACTCTGTTATCTTTCCTATTAAATTTATCATTAAGCATATAACATTCTTATTGAATATTATATTTCTTGCAAGTTGGTTTTTTAGTTTTTTACTAATGCATGCATTACAAAGAATGATAATTAAAAAAGATATAAAAATATTTAAATTTTTTTGCATAGCTTTCCTGCTATTTTGTGTTTATTCCACGGTTACACTTTTTGCAAGATTTCTTGGCATATCCACATCATTGCCAAGTTTGATAGCAATTTCTAATGCTAAAACTTGTAAAACTACCATCATGGAAAAAAACTCTTCCATATAGCTTTGTGCTTTAGGGATATAAATCATGTCATCAGCACTTTCACATTCTTTTGGGCTAATTGCACATATTGTAGCATCTCTAGCACTAAGTTCTTCAACATTGCTTTTAATTTTTTCAAAAAGTAAATGCTCTGGCATTAAGGCAATGGTAAAAAGATTAGAATCTGCAAGTGCGATAGGTCCATGTTTCATTTCTCCGCTAGGGTATCCTTCGGCATGAAGATAGCTAATTTCTTTGAGTTTTAGTGCACCTTCTAGAGCCAGAGGGTAAAAAATATCCCTACCAATAAAAAAGAATCCATGACCATGTAAATATCTTTTAGAGAGTTTTTTGATTCTCTCATGCATTTTGTTATTTACTTGTGTGGCTTTGATGGCAGCAAACATAAAAGAGATTTCTTGTGCAATGTCTTTTTTCTCTAGTGTTTTTCTTTGTTGCGCAAAAAAGAGAGCAAAAAGCCAAAGTACTAATACTTGTGAAGCAAAGGCTTTTGTGCTTGCAACACCTTTTTCTATGCCTGCGCGTGTAAGGATTGTATGATCGCTTTCTCGCACAATAGAGCTATTTTCTACATTACAAATTGCAAGGGTTTTTTGTTGATGTTTTTTAGCAAGCTTTAGAGCTTCTAGAGTATCAGCAGTTTCTCCACTCTGGGAAATACTAATAAAAAGTTCCTCTTTATCCATCACAAATCCTGCATATCTAAATTCACTTGCAATAGCAATATTTACGCGGATTTTTGCCATTCTTTCTAAAAGATATTTTCCTACCATTGCGGCATGGTAGCTTGTTCCACATGCACAAATCGTAATACTTTTGATCCCTTCTAAAAAGCTATCATCAATATTTTCTAGAGTGATTTGTTGAGTATCTGTTTGTATGCGCCCCATAAGTGTTTCTAATAAAACGCGATGTTGCTCATAGATTTCTTTTTCCATGAAATAGCGAAAACCCTCTTTTTGTGCAAAGCTTTTATTAATGTTTAGAGGTTGTATAGAGGGGAGGGTATAAAAATCTTCAATACCCAAAACACCTATTTTTCCATCTTCAAGATAGCAAACCTCTTTTGCTAATCCTACTAAAGGAGAATCAGAACTTGCAAAATAAATTCCTTCTTCACCTTTTCCGATGATAAGTGGAGAGCCATTTTTGGCATAAAAAACTTTGTCTGGCATGATTTTTGTGACAAGCAGTATTGCATATGCACCTTTGCAAGAATTGATTGTTTTTTCAAATGCTTTTAGCGGATCTTTTTGTTCTTTAAGATTATCTTCAAAAAGATGAATGATTACTTCTGTATCTGTTTGGCTTAAAAAGTGATAACCTTTTTTTTGTAGCATTGTTTTTAATTCTGCATAATTTTCTATGATTCCATTATGCACTACGCTACTAAATTCTCCGCTGTGAGGATGTGCATTTATTTCTGTGGGCTTGCCATGTGTCGCCCATCTTGTGTGGCCAATCCCAACACCAAAGCCTTGTGTTTCAAAATATTTAGTTTTTTCGATGAGGTTTTGGATTTTTCCTACGGATTTAAAAGAAGAGAGTTCATTGTGGCTTAAAATTGCAAATCCTGCGCTGTCATAACCACGATATTCTAGTTCTTCTAGCCCATGTAAAAGTATTTTTTTGATATTTTTTTCACCTATGTAGCCCACGATTCCACACATACTCACTCGCTCCATTTTTTAAAAAATTTTAGCATAATTTTTTTCAATCATTCAATTTGAAATTAACTCTTTAAATATTATTTTTAAAAATGGTATTTTTTGGGAATTTTTTAATATCTAGTTGCGAAGATGGAGGGATTTTGCTGTTTTGGTAGAGTTTTTAAGGATTAAAAATTATTTTTTTAAATCTCTAGTTGGGTTTGTTTTTTTGTAGAATTACTCTTCGTATTTTTTCCCCAAATAATATCCTAAAGTTCCCCATGCAAAAGAAAGCAAAGCACCTACAAGTAGGGTTAAAGTGATGCTAATTTTAGCTAGTGCTCCCTCAAGTTGTGCTCCTAGGGTATCTCCACCACGATATACCACAGAATCTAAAAAATTTTTAACTTTGTATTTTTGTTCTGAATTCATCGGCACAAAAAGCATTTCTCTACCAGGTTTGATGAGAACATATTCTCCGATTCTGCGGATACTCATAATAATTACAAGTGGCAAGAAACTAGGATGACTAAAGGCTAGTATGATAAAGCCAATTCCTACTAAAAATCCTAAAGTAGAAAGCAAAAATTTTGCTCCAAATTTCTCCATGATTCTTGAAGTAGCAAAAATCTGTAAAAATAAGCTTGCACTTTGTACAAAAAAATCAATATTTGCAAATACGCGCACACGCTCATCACGCGTTGTAAAAACAATTTTTACGATTCTTGCTTGTTCCATGTATAAAAATGTCGATACACTTGTCAAAAGCAAGATAAAAGCTAAAAAGGTTAGTAGATATGGGGATTGTATAATAATCTTAAATCCTGAGAAAGGGTTTTTCACTCCCACAGGTTGAAAAAATCTTTGCTTAAATTCTTGTTTTTTGTCTTCGGCTAAAAGTAAATAGCTTTCTTTAACAAGTAAGCTTTTTAGTATAACAGACAAAAGTATCAATACAATAGAGATTGCGATAAAATGTACATGTCCTAAAATTACAATAAGTTGCGCAACTCCAAAGCTTCCTAATATACTTCCTAAACTAGATCCCGCCATTACGATACCAAATAATCTTTTGCTACTATCTTTATTAAAAAGATCGGTTAATAAACTCCAAGCACTTGAGATTACAAAGATATTAAAGACACTGACCCATATAAAAAAACAACGAGAAAGCCAAAGATAATATGAGCTAGAGGGACTAATAAAATAAAATGCTATATAAAATCCTACTAAATTTAATGCAAAAAAATAAAAAATACTATTAATGTAGTAGCGTCTTTGTACTCTTGAGCTTACAAACATCGCTACTATAGAGCTTAATAATGTTGCAAGAAAAGTTCCCATAAAAAGCCATTTTAATTCTTCTTTGCCTCCTTCTAATCCTAGGGCATCTCGAATAGGGCGCAAAATAGAATAGCTTGCAAAAAGTAGCAAAATAAAACTTACACTATAAAGTAGCAGTTTCCATTCTTTAGGTTTAAGTTTGAAAACTTTATAAAATAATTGCATTTTTTCCTCTGATTTTGGTGTGATAGCAAATTTTTTCACACTAAATTTATCTTGATAAAATGTTATAATCAATAAAATCTAATCCAAGGAAAACAGATGCCCTTGTATGTCTTTATTGTGTCTAAAAAACAAAATCTTAAAGCCACGCAAAAAAATCTAGAATCTATCCTGTAATGTATTATTATTTACTTGCTTTACTCAAAAACAATACCCCATTACTCACTTATGCATCTAAGGAAAAATGTGAAATTTTTTCTATTGTAAGTATTACTTTGAGAAATAAGGCGCAAGAGGCTGTTATAATAAAAGAAGTGCAAAAACCACCTTTTGCATGCAAAATGCTTGAGCCGCTAGAGTTATCTTATACATCATTGCAAAAACATCTTGCAAGTTTTATTGCTAAATATTATTGTGCAAGTTATAGCGATACCTTTAGTCTTTTTGTTCCCAAAAAAAATATACTACCTTTTATGCAAGATAATTTAAAATCTAATTTGCAAATGACAAAAACACCTTTATCTTTAAATCTTAATCCTTTAAACTCTATACAGCAAGAAGCTTTGCAATTTTGTCTTACGCAAAATTTTACGCTACTTTTTGGCGATACAGGGAGTGGAAAAACAGAGATTTTTTTTCATCTTATTAAAAATGCATTAGAAAAGAATCAAACCACACTTTTATTGATGCCAGAAATCTCTCTTACTCCCCAAATAGAAAGAAGGTTAAAAAAAGCTTTTGGTGATATTTTTGTTCTTTGGCATAGCAAATTAACTAAAAAAAAGAAAAAAAGTAATTTGGAAAAAATTCTAAATCATGAGGCAAAGATCATTGCAGGGGCAAGAAGTGCGCTTTTTTTGCCTTTGGAATCTTTGGGGCTTATTATTGTAGATGAAGAACATGATGATGCCTATAAGTCGCAAAAAAAGCCTCTTTATAATGCTAGAGATCTTTGTTTGTTTCTTTCTAAAAATGCTGATATTAGAGTAGTTTTAGCATCTGCTACCCCAAGTGTATCTAGTTATTTTTTGGCAAAAAAAAATCATAGTATTTTTCGAATCAAAGGTAATTTTCATCAAACACAAAAAACATTTATTTTTGATCGTTCTGTTGAGATGGTTAGCCCGGCATTACTATCTTATCTTCAGCAAAATCTTATGGATAAAAAACAAAGTATTATTTTTGTTCCTACGCGCGCAAACTTTAAAACTCTTGTTTGTCAAGATTGTGGTCAAATTATCACTTGTGATCATTGTAGTATTGCAATGAGTGTGCATGTCAAAAAAAATCTTATGCTATGCCATTATTGTAATTTTAGTATTCCTATCCCTAAAGAATGCCCGTATTGCAAAAGCAAGGATTTTGTTTCTAACCGCATTGGGACTGCGCAGTTAAAAATAGAATTACAAAATATTTTACCCGATGCAAAAATAGAGATTTTAGACAAAGATCATGCACAAACTAGCAATAAAATGAATACCATTCTCCAGTCTTTAAAGAATTATGAAATTGATATTCTTATCGGGACACAAATGATTGCAAAGGGGCATGATTATCCTAATGTGTCACTATCTGTGATTTTGGGCATTGATTACACATTAAAAGGAGTTGATTTTAGAAGCATGGAAAAAGCTTTTCAATTGCTTTATCAAGTTGCAGGGAGAAGTGGAAGGGTATCTGATGGAAAAGTGTTTATCCAGAGTCTTAATCCTACTTTTTTGCAAAAATATCTTACAGATTATGAAGATTTTTTGTTTTATGAAAAACAAAACAGAAAAGAACTTTATCCTCCTTATAAAAAGTTGATTTTATTGTTGTTTAATCACAAAAATGAAAGCAAAGCCAAAGAAGATATGGAGTTTATTTTGCAAATTTTAGAGGGTTGTAATTCTCAAAGTTTTTCTATTATAGGTGCACAGAAAAATTTGATTGAAAAAATTGCCAATGTTTTTCGTTATCATATTTTATTAAGAGTGCATCAAATTATCCCTACATTAAAAATTATCCAGCAATTACAAAAGCAATACCCACTTTTTGAAATCGATGTTGATCCTATAGATTTTTATTAATAAAATAAATTTTTATAGGAGAGTATTTTTTTGAAGATTTTAAAGTTATCGTAAAGTTAGAATCAAAAAGAGGGGATTTTAAAAATTACCTCTTTTTATTTTTGGGGTGATAATACTTCAAATTTATCCTTACTCCTTATTTTCAATGATTTTAATCTCATCAGGAGTGAGGGTGTAGAGGGTATAGACTAGGGAATCAATTTCTTTTTCTAGCTCTCAAAAAAAGTCATTGCTCCTCTCTTATCATTATTTATCTTAGCTTGGGATGATGGAGTTTTTGCGCGCAGTTTTTTGGAGAGAGAATAGAAGCGAAAACATCAAGATACAATACACCACAAAGATTATCAATTTGCAAAACTTAGATTAGCAATGTTTCTGTAAAAAACCCTTCAAAGTCTCAAGATATAGAGAATCAAAATCAAAAACTTTTGAATACGCCTCCTTTCTCTTTTTTTCATCAAGTAGCCCCAAAGCCTCAAAATAAGCATATCGAGCTGATTTCTTGTGAATATTTTTTGCGTAGTCGGGATTGTAGAGGGAGATACAAGTTTTGTATCCTTCAAAACATTGACATACTTGAGGCTCTTTGGCTATGGCAAACAGAAGTGTTTCTAACTCACCTTTTTGAGAGTTGTTTGGGAATAGGAAAATCTCGCTCTTGCTTAACAACTCTTCACTCTCTCTGATAAGTCGCTCCATAGTATTTTCACAGCTATCATCACTATCAAAAATCACCAAAATCTTCTGCCCCCTATCTCTTGCTTCTTGAATACTTGACCGTATATTGATATTAATAACATTACCATTACACACTAGTATTTCTGCATTTGAATACCCCAAATATTTCAAATACACTTCCAAAAACTCTCTATCTTGTTTACCCTCTACAAAGATTTTGACATACATTATCTCTTTCCTCTTGGATCAATTCGATCAAGAGTAAAGTAAGCTTCACCATCTTGGGAATAAGGATAGGTTTTTACTCCCTTTTGTGTGGAAACGACTTTATAAACCCTGCTTTTCTCTCCTAAAATCTTGCGTGAAATATCCAAAAACTCAATACTGTGGGTTGTAAAAAAGAATTGAAAATCTATTTGCTTTGAAAGTTTAAGAATACTTGTAAGAAGCTTTTGAATACTTGAAAAATGTAAGCCATTTTCAATTTCATCGATGCACACACAAAAGCGTGTATGCCATTGCAAAGCCACAAGCATAAGAGCCAAAATCGTTGTATATTTTTTAAATCCCTCCCCCAAAAAATTGATATTAATTAGCTTAGAAACCCCCTCAAGATTGACAAGAATGCTATTCTCTTGTGCTTCAATATCTCTCACTCTATCATCAAAGAGCTTGAGATACTCTACTAGCTCTTCTCTCTTTTTTTCTTTCCTCACAATGTCAATAAAATATTTCAATCCCCATTGCTCAATATCGCTTGATAAAAATACAGCAAGAAGAGGGGGTGTAGATCCTGATCGTTCTGCGTACTGGACATCACCGTTAGGCTGAACACTAAAGCTGGTTGTATATTCTTCTTGATTATATTTTCTAACAAGACTCAAACCATTGGTTTTTTGTTCTAGCATACTTGGAGGGGTATGTTTGATTTCATCTTGAGGGTAGAATATTTTGTCATTTGTCATTGGGTAGATTTGAGTTTGTACTTCTTGAGAATCAACCACAGCAGCAATCTCGATAGGTGAGAGAAAATTAAAATTATAAAAAAGTGAAGTAAGATTGGATGGGAGTACAACGGTATGACGAAAGTTTTGAATCTTGATCAAAGATCCAACCTCTTCAGATCCACAACAGATTGATATCGCTTCCAAAATACTTGTTTTGCCACAACTATTTTCTCCAACAAAAATGTTAAATTCTCCAAAATCTTGGATTGCCAAGCTTTCTATCCCTCTAAAATTATTAATCTCAATTTTTTTAATCATTTAAATTCCTCAAGATAAATTTTGTTTCTCAATGCAAATATTATTCCCTTCTAACTTGGAATGATAGAGTTTTTACGAGCGGTTTTTTGAAGAGAGAAGAGCAAGAGTATCATCACAAGAGTGTAGAAAACCAAAAGGAGATTTTCAACACCCGAGCGAGGAGATCTATCGATAAGATTCATCACTCCAAAGATAAGAGAAGGCTTGCAATAGGCAATCCAAAAAGCAATACTAGAAAAAAAGAGTAATCTGCTCCATCTCCAAAAGAGACTGCAAAATCCAAAGAGATAGACTAAGCCTATTATTTTGCTTTGTGTGAAAAAAGGCACATTAAAAAACCCTACAAGAGTGCCCTTGGAATGATTATCAATAAAGGCTTGAAGATTTGTCCCATATTTACAAGCAAAAAGAGCAAGTCCAAAGCCCCCAATCACAACAACTATCCAAGAGATGATTTTGAGCAAATCGGTGTGATGGTCTGAAGTATGGCGATAGAGGCATAACTGCCACTTATCTATCCAATCTCTCCAATTCCAAGATTCTCTAAGCTTGGAATCTAGCTCGATTTCTTTACAATAGAGAGATTGGGTATTCCAAGATGAAGATTCGATGATGCTTCCATTATTGTTTGAGATCTTTTTTATGCTTATTGTTGTTTCTTGATAGGTTTGTAGGAGTGTTTTTGGATAGGAGTTTGATTCTAAGAAATACTGGTTGATTGGATTGTCTGTATATAAAATTGGTGTAGAAGATTTGATAAGCCAACTAGAAGACATAGGATTTGGAAGGACTTCTGTCTTTTTGTCTGCTTGCTGAATCCAATTTTGCAAAATATCAAAATCAAAAAATGCTCTAGTAAAATGAAAAACTGCTAGTCGCTCATCCGCGATTTTATTTCCTATAAAAATCAATGGGGTAGAAAGCTCGGAGAGTGAAAGATCAAGATTTGATTGAAAAGTGCAGAGCCGCACCTCCAATCCATAGAAAGTGTTTTCGCGTAAAATGCACGCACCTTCAAAATACGAATCGCTTAAAACAAATGGGGTTTTTTTGAAATGATTGTTAGTTGCAAAGAGGGAATCAATCACCCTTGTAGAGCTAATTTCAAACCGATTGCAAAATATACATCTTTGCAAAACAATATTATCGAAATGATTGTGTTCTGCGATAAGAACAGAGCCGTGGATATAAGATGATAATATTTGAAGTTCTTTGATTCTTGCATAAGAGATATTGATAGCCTGAAAATGAGTTTCTCTAAAATGCAGGATTAGACTAGTTGCTGTCCGTATTGAAATATCAACTTTAAAAATACATTTTTCAAAACAAATAAAATACTCTGAATTTTTTGGAAAATCAAATTTTCCAATCGTTTTGCCCTCAACTCTAGCAATCTTTTCATCTGGACAAAGATTGATATCTTGAGCATTTAAGTCAAGTGCTTGTGCGACACCTTCTCTGATGCTCTTTATCAATTGAGGGTCATCCATTCTTTCCCTCGATGATTGCGATTTCTTCAGGAGTGAGGGTGTAGAGGAAATAGACTAGGGAATTGATTTCTTTTTCTAACTCTTGGGTGTTGGCTTTTGGGTTTTGCTCTTTTGCTTCTAGAATCTCCTCGACTAAAGCAATGATTTTATCTGCTATAGATTGGTTGGATTCTGTGATTTGTGGGATTGGAAGGTTTCTAATATGCTCTGGAACAATATGGTAGTCATCTCCTCTAAGATTTGCTAGAAGTTTTTGAGCGTATTTGGAATTTAAAATTCCCAAAATATATTTGAGATTCATATCGCATGAAAGTTGTTCCATTGATTCTCTATCAAATCGTGAGTAACGCTTGATGCTATCTTTGATGCTTCGATTTTCCACACCTCTTAAATCTTTCCACAAAACAACGAGTCTTATCCCTTGTTGGCATACAATTTGATTGCTGAGATCTATCATTGCTTTAAGCTCGCCAAGACAATTGATCATAATTTTTTGACATAAATACAGCTCTCTAAAAGTTGGTCTGCTCACTTGGCTTGGCACTCTTTCCGTATCGTATTCGATATATCTTTTTTGTTTTATTATGAACCTATCTATATCTTTTGCTTCTAAATACACACGAGAGTGTATTTTTGTTCTTGTGGGATTAATCAAATCAATGTTGCTAAAATCACCATTTTCTGAATGCAAAACCATACCCTTGGAGATATAACAAAAATCTCCTAAAATATTTAAATCAGAATGACGACTTGAATCTCTTTTTTCTTGAGTGGTGTTCCACACTTGGGTTTTTTCATCTTGAATGAGTTCAGAATATGATTTTTCAAATTGTTTGGTAATTTTGAGATTTTCATCAATTTGTGAAATGGCAAGAGTATTGAGAGGTGGCTGTTTTTTAGCAAAAACAATACAATTTGTTACTGTTGCACTTTCAAATACTTTTGTTCCTCTCAAATCTGTAAGTTCATAGAGATTAAAGTTTGAAGTTAGCATTTCTCTTAGCTTTTTACCATAAATTTGATTTGTGAGCGGATAGGGAATAATCATCGAACAAATTGCATTTTCCTTGCAAAGATATGAGATACCAAGCTCAATAAAAGGGATATACAAATCCCACTTTGAAGCAAGGCTTTTAAATCTTTTGTTTGAGGCAAGGATCTTTCTTTGAGTGCTGAGCTGAGGATCTTCCTCTTGTGAGGGTGCAGAGATATAAGGCGGATTACCTATCACCACATCAAACTCTTTGATTTCAAACATAATCTCACTATCAAAAAATCCTGCCACACTTTGAGGATTGAAGGGGTCATACTCAGCAAGTGGAGAAAATTCATAATTTTTAGCGATAATTTTTTGAGCTTCTCTATACTGCTTTTGTAATTTTTCTTTGTCTGAACTATTGAAGTATTTCTTCATTACTTTTCTGATAGTGGAATAAGCATCGTGGATGAGAATGTTGTCATTTTTTGGCATAGGGATCAGGGAGTTTGCACTGACAAATTTAAACTCAAGGTTTGGCAGTGGAGCAATATAATCTTTATCTTCTTCACAAATTAGAGAGAGAAAGCAACGCAACCTTGAAATCTCAATCGCCATAGGCTGGATATCTATCCCATAGATATTGTTTTGCAAGATTGAGAGTTTGCGAATATATGTCGGGTCTTTGCCTTCATTTTCTTCTTTGAAGCCTGAGGATTGAATATTGAAAAAAGCTTTGGCTTGAGGATCAAGAGCTTCTAAAATAGAGCAAATCTCTTGAAGCATTCCCATGGGGAAAGCCCCACTTCCACAAGCAGGGTCTAAAACTTTGAATTCTAGAAGTGCCTTCATAATGTCAAGTGCTTCTTTGCCTTCAAAACTAGAGGAGTGGTCAAAAACAAGGGTTTTGAGTTGTGTTTTATCTAGGTTTGTTTTGTCTGTCAAATACTCTAAAATTGAACTTTTTACCATATAGCTGACGATTTCTCTAGGAGTATAGTAGCTCCCTGTTTTCTTTCTAAGAGAATTGAGCTTATCAACTTTGTTATCTGTAAAAAGCACAGAGAGAAGACTCTCAAAGATCATTCCAAGCATTTCAGGATCCAATCCCACTTCTTGATCTAGTGGAGTGGATTCATCGATGGTGAAGTGAAATGTATCAAGCATCGCAAAAAAATCTTTAAAAAGTTGATTGGGGATCTTGAGTGTGTTGATGTGAGCTGTGGGGTTTTTGGAGTCAAAAAAATCTCCTTCTTGTGGAGCAAAAAGTCCTCCATTGAGATAGGGAATATTCCTCAAGAGTTCTTGAATCTCCTCAGAGATGAGACTGTAATTTCTCTTGTCTTTTTCTGTATTGAGGGTACCGAAAAATAGAGGTTCCAAAACATCGTGATAGTAGTTCTCTGATAGGTTTGTATCCCAAAGTTTTGAGGGGATCACTTCCTTTTTTTCCAAAAATTTACAGAACAAAATCCTAGAAAACATTCTTAAGATAAATTGGCGAGTGTGAGCATCTTCTTGCTTGGTTGGGAATTTAATCTCGTTTGCAAACTTTTCAAAAGACTCGACAATTTCGTTATAAAACTCTTTGGTTACATTTTCTGCTGAAAATGCTTGAGTAATGGCTTCTAGGGGGTTTAGAGATTTTTCAATGTTTTCAACAAGTTTTGTAAAATTAAGTAAGGCTGTTTTATTGTTGTTGCCAAGAACAAAGCTTTGGCGTTTGGGATTGCTGTAATCAATGTTTCTTTTCTCATTGAGTGAGCGAGTGATAAGAGAAAGCCTAAAAGTGGGATTCCCCTTTTGATAAAAACAAGCCAAAATCGCACTTCCTCCAATACTTCTCAACCTCTCTTTCAGTTCTTTGTGAAGTCCGACTTTGGCATTGACTGAATCCACTTCAAAAACATAAAATTGGAGAGTTTGAGAATTTCCCAAATCTAGTGGTTCAGAGAGACAATATTCTTTTTTGATATAGGTAAAGTTTTCTTCAGGCTTTTTAAAATCCTCTGTCAAAAACTCAAATCCTTCTTTATTTGAAAAAACATAAGAAACAAAGTCCTTATATCTTTGTGTGTCAAATTCTTGTGTTACAAAGTTTGAAATCTCTTTTGCAATATCCATTATCTATCCTTTTTTGTTGTGTAGCTAAGTTGTAGTGAAGGTTTGGCATATCGGATTGTAACTTTGGACTTACTATTCTCAATCCTCATTTTTTCTTTGAGTTCATTTGCAAGTTCGTTTAAATCAATCTTTCCTGCAATTATTTGCTTCCTTATTGAGCTATCAATATACACACCTCTCTCAAGAGCTTGGATTAAACAATTTTTTTCTTCTAAAGTGAGCAATACATTGTGTTGAATATAAAACTTTGCCTCATTTACCTCTTTTTTGTCTAAGTGATTTGTATTCCTTTGTGGATTTTTGACTTCTTCTTTGTGGGTTTCCCACACTAAGTCTGCATCAGCATAATGTAAGTCTTTTGAGAGTGGTATCTGGGTGCTTTCAAGATGAGTTTTAAGATGTTGAGCCATTTGACAGAAATCAACCCTTTTTGCTTGTCGATTGTCTCCTTGTGTAGAGACTTGGTAAAAATACTCTCCTAAAAATTCTAGCGTGTGGTTTGGATGAATTTCTTGCACACTTTGTTTGAAATAAAAAAAGCTCTCATTTTCTCCGATCATTGAACCTCTAACCTTATTTGGTAGAGATTTGATACGATTAAATTCTTTTGGATCATTCCTATAAAGCTCAAGAATATCTGCTAAAAACTCCACTTCAGGATCAATCTCTTCTCTTTTGTTTTTGCTTGATTGGTGGAGACCTTGAGTTCCTGCTTCTTCTTCAGGAGTATAGACTGCATTATCTTCTCCAAGTGTGAAATGGAAGCTTTGGAGTTTTTGATAGACTTGCTTTCCAAATTTAAGCGTTTCTTCCCCGATATTACTTGGTTGGAAGTTATAGATAAGGATATTATTATGCTGTGTTCCTACACGATTGATTCTTCCTGCTCTTTGCATTAGGATTGTGGCATTCCAAGGTGCATCGTAGTTGATGATGGTATCAGCTCTGTGCATATTGACACCCTCAGAGAGCGTGTCAGTGGAGATAAGGATTTGAATATCGTGTTTCCATTGTTCTTGAGAAAGGTTTGCATCAAAGTTTTCTTTGATTTTATCTTGATAATCTTTGCGATTATCAGAATCAACCTGCAATAATCCATATTGTGGTAAATATTGTGGTAAAAGCTTTTCTAGCTTATCTTTGAGATAGTGAGCTGTTGTTTGAGCTTCTGTAAAAATAATGACCTTAGGGGTATCTCCTTGAATTTCTCTCTGTAGTTGGATTTTGACTTGCTCTACTAATTTCTTAAGCTTGGAATCTTCATTAATTTTTTCCCATTTTTCTAACAAATTCCCTAAGGCATCCAAGTCTTTTTTGAGGTTGTTAAGATAATTGGGCTTAAAGTCTTTATAATCAAGCTCCATAAGTTTATCTTTGTATTGCTCATAAAACTCCTCATCTATTCCATTTTCGTTATCGCTTTCGAGTGCTTCATAGTAAGCATCAAGATTGCTAAGATTTTTCATAGGAATATAGACTTTACCATCTTCTAGCATCTTAACAAGTGTGCGAAGCGAAGTGATTTGTCGTTTAAGAGTTTGTTTAAATGAATAAATACTTGATTCGAAACGTTTAAACATTAGGGACTTCATAAGCCCTGTCAATCTCTCTGCGGTTTGCTCATAAAATTCCCCATTCTTTTTTGTCCCCATTTTTTCTTGATAGATTTTTTGTCCTTCAGGAGTGAGGTTTGGATAAATCAAATAGCGGTAATAACCATATTTTCCAATTGTGTTAGGTTCAATCTTGAGAAGCTTGAGTGTTTCCTCTGTTAAGTCCCTCACATCGTCTTTTAGTTCGTATTCAAGTGGTGTTGGAGCAGGAGTTTCGGGAAAGGCAATACCTTGAGAGTCTAAATCATCTTTATAAAGCACTTTCACATCGTTTCGAGTGCGTCGTATCATAATGTATTTAAGCACTTCATCTCTCATTTTATTGGAGATTTCACGCAATTGTTCTTTGAGATCTTCTTTTTGCTTCTTGTTTGTTGCTGTATCTTTTTTTCCATCAAGTTCTTTAAGTTTATCTTTTATATTTTTATATTCTTTTTGAATTTTGCTAAAAAACTCTTCTAAGTTGCGGAGTTTTCCTATGCGTGAGTTTCTTGGGTCGGTAAAAAGATAGATTTGATTTGCTAGGTCTTGAGGTGAGTTGTTTTGAGGTGTAGCAGATAGGAGAATTACTTTTTTTGTATATTTTGTTTCTTCTTTACATATTCGGTAAAGCTGCTCATAGCGTTGGGATGCTTTGGATTTGAAGCGATGCGATTCATCAACTATCACTATCCCATAATTTTGTGGATCTATTTCATGAAGCATATCGTGAGTTATTATTGTTCTATGGCGATTGATGCCTACTTTGTCAAAATGATCTTCCCAATTTGCTTTAAGAGCTGGAGGACAAGTTACAAGGATTTTTCCTCCAAGTTTCCCACTTACTTCAAGTTTTTGGGCAATAATTGTAGCAATAAGAGTTTTTCCTAATCCTACAACATCAGAGAGAAAAAAACCATTATATTTTTCTAGTTTATTTAAGCCATCTTTAATAGCATGAATTTGATATTCTAAGGCTTTATAGCCATCGGGAAAGAGGGATTCTATACTCTCATCTCTTCCAATTTTATCTATTCCAAAGTGTTCTATAAGCATTTTGTAATAAAGCTCTTTTGGAGTAAGTGTGGAAAGATAGGATTCTTGTTCAATTGCTTTTATATCGTCTAATGAAATTTCGATACTCTTTTCCCACAATTGACTAAACTCATAAAGAGCAGTTTCTATATCCTGACTATCTCTTAGTTCCGCATTAAATTCATAATATTCTACAAGTCCATTATGGCTAAGGTTGGAACTTCCTATAATGACAGAACCCTGATAGTCATAGCTTAATTCTCCATTAGCTTTTGTGATAAGTTGGGGCTTGCAACTCATGATATAGAATTTTGCATGAACTCTTTTTTCACGAATAATACGCATTTTTATCTTCTTATTTTTTATAGCTTCAAGGAGTTGATAAATAGAGAGATCGGTATCTTGTGAGTAATTTTCATCATTATTAAGTAGATGCACTTGTTCTTTGGCAAATTGTTTGATAAACCTCTCTTTTTTTGCTGTCGCAAAATCAATGTTTTTATCTACAAGATCAGCGATAATGGGATCTAGGTTGATACCTACAAGGATTTTTACCTCTTCAATCTGATCAAGCTTATTTTTGATAATGTCATTGAGATGCTTGAAGCCACTGATTTGAAAATATCCAATAAGAAAATCAAGATAACTTATGCTTTGTGCAGAATTATTGATAATTTGACTTAGCTTGTCTTTGAGCTTTATGTCTGTATTATTGATAAATTTGGAGTTTTCATTCTTGCGTGGGGCTGGACGAACATCTGACATAACTAACCTTTGAATAAAACTGAGTAGGAGGGATAATTCTATCAAATAGCCCTTGATAAATCAAGACAGATAAAGGTATTAGAGAAAAAATATTTTTAGATAACTTTAAGCTACTAGTAGGAAAACAAAAACCTAATTAAATCAAAAATTAAATTAACCAAAAAAGAATCAAAGTCTAAAAAAAGTGTAAAACTCTTTGATATTTTTACTCCCCCCCCCCCTTTTTTTTATAGTATTCTTAAAAATTTGAAAATCTAAAGAAATAGAGAGATTTTATGTCTTTTGTTGTATGGAAATTATTTTCTAAAATTTACAAGAGATTTGCAACATATAGGGCTTTTTTATTTTAAAGTTGTTAGTTGCAATTTAGTGGCAAAAGAGATCCAAAGAATTAAAGTCCGCCAAAGCGTCGTTCTTTTTTTTTGTAGGATTTGATGATATCAGATAGTTCTGTAGTGCTAAATTCCGGCCAATAAGTTGGTGTAAAATAAAGTTCTGCATAACTAATTTGCCAAAGTAAAAAATTTGAGATTCTCATTTCTCCTCCTGTACGAATTAATAAATCTACATCAGGAAAATCACATGTATCAAGATTTTTTGCAATAAGAGATTCTAGGTTTTCTAGTTCTTGTGGTGGGTTTTTTAAAAGCTTTTTAAAAGTGCGGGTGATTTCATCTCTAGAACCATAATTTAAGGCTAGGGTTTGTGTAAGACTTGTATGCATTTTGGTAGATTCTTCAAGTTCGCAAATCATATCTTTGAGTGGATTGTTAAAAACTTCGATATTTCCGATCGCCTTAAATCGGATATTGTTTTGCAAATAGGTATTTTTTTCTTTTTTGAGGTATTTTAATAAAAGCTTCATTAAAAAATCTACCTCAGCTTTTGGGCGTTTCCAATTTTCTGTAGAAAAAGCAAAAAGTGTGAGATATTTGATAGAATTTTTTGCACACCAAATTGTAATATCTCGAACGACTTTTGCCCCCTCTTGATGACCTATTTTGCGAGGTTTATTGCGTATTTGCGCCCAACGCCCATTGCCATCCATGATAATGGCTAAATGATTAAGGTTATTCATATTTTTTTCCTTATGTTTTGGGAAGCAGGGATTTTTTGGTTTTGATTCCTAGTTCTTCGAGCTGTCTAAACCGATTGCTAAGGTTTCCGCTGCCAGAGATAAGTTTATTTTCTAGTTCATTTTTTGCTTTTTCTAGTCTTTCTGTATGGGTTTTGATTTCATTAAAGCTATCTATTACTCCTGCAAACTTGTCATAAAGCTTACCAATCTCTTCAAAAGCTTTAGTGACATTTTCATTTCGTTTGATGTTTAGCCATGTGATATTGATAGTTTTAAGAGCCATGAAAAGTGTATGAGGCGTGGTAAGATAGACTTTTTTTTCATAAGCATATTGATAAAGGCCAGGATTACAATCTAGTGCTAGATCCAAAATATTTTGATAAGGGATAAAAAGTAAAACAAAATCATAAATATTAGAATCTAAAGAAGCATAAGGTTTTTTGGCAAGTTCATCAATTCTTGCACGAAGATTTTTATAAAGTTCCAATTTTATTTCATCTGTGATTTGCTCAAAATCAAATTGTGTGGGAAGAGAGAATTTTGCATCAACAATAACACTTTTTTCGCGTTCTAAATAAATAATAGCATCAGGAATGTATTTTGCATCTTCATCATGCATTACATTTTGTAGTTTATATTGCTCACCCTCTATCAATCCGCTATTTTCCAGGACACTTTTTAGTTGGATCTCTCCAAAATTTCCACGGATTTTTTTATCTCCTTTGAGGACTAGAGCAAGTCTATCGGCATTTTTTCCTATAAGTTCTGAAGATTTAAATATATTATCAATTTCAATTTTAAGACGTTCTTCATTTTTTAGCAATCTCTCTTCATAGCTTTTTACTTGATTTTTGATAGGAATAAATATCTCTTCAAGTAGTTTTTTAGAATCTTCATTAATGAGGTTTTTATTTTGAAATAAAAGAGCCTGGTTTTGCTCCTTGAAATTTTTTTGTAATTCTTCTTTGAGTGCAGAGAGATTGTTTTGGTATTGCTCGTGCGCATTTTTTAGATTTTGTGCATGATCATCTCTTAATCTAGATAGGGATTTGTCATATTCACTTTGTAAAAAGTTTTTTGTTTCCTCGAGATTTTGATTTTTTAATTGTAGGGTATTTTTCTCATTTTCGAGTTTTTGATTTTTGGTTTGAAGTTCAAGATAGATTTCTTGTAATTTTTGTTGATTCTTTTTAATTGAAAAAATATAAAAAATTAAAATTACTAGCAATATCGCTAGCAAAATATTTATGATAATTAACATTACTTTGCCACTAGCACAGAAATAGGTGATGCATTAACAAAGCTATTTTGATGTGAATTGAAAATGCGATGCAAAAGTGAAGATTCGCTAGCGCCAATAATTAAGAGTTCGTATTCGCTCGCAATTTCTAAGACCATATCAATAGGATTGCCAGTTTTTAATAAAGTCTGACATGTAAAACCTAAGTCTTTAAAAGAATTAAAAAAGCTTTGCAAAATTCTTTGAGATTCGTGGTTTTCTCTATCTTCAATCATTTCATAATCTACAATTCCACTTTCAGCATAGATAATTGTTTCTGGTATAACATGTAAAAGAGTGAGTTCAATACTCTCTTTTTGATCACCAAAAAGTCTATTAATCGTATGGATTGCTTGCCTACATTCTTCTGTATCATGGACACCAAATAATATTTTTTTCATTTTTTTACTCTCTTTTTGGGATGTTGTTATTTTATACAAAATTTATAACATTTTCTAGGATTATTGTTTTGCATAATTGATAAAATCATAGTTTTTTTGATCAAATTCTCCAAAATAAGGAAATATCATAACTTTACTTCCGGCATCAAACATGGTAGCCTTGGAATCAAAAATTGCAAAATGTGTGCAATGATAAAAAGTGCTAATGGCATTAGGGCTATGTTTGAGATAGGGGATGAAGTACTCATCTTGCAGTGTGCCAAGTAAAATTTGTGCGCGATTTCCCTTGAGGCAAAGAGGGGTTTTTAAGATTCCGTATTGTGCTATAGGTGTGTATGCATTACCAAGTCCAAGACGGAGGATTGTAGGGATTAATAAGGCTAGTAGATTGAGAATGCCACTTAAAGGATTACCAGGAAGACAAAAAAGATAACAACCATTAATTTGTGCAATCATGAGTGGCTTACCAGGTTTTAAATTGATTTTGTGATAAAAGATTGTTGCGTGATGTTTTAAAAGGATTTTTTCAAGTAAATCTTTTTCTCCCACACTAGCCCCACCACTTGTGATGAGTAGAGAATATTTAGCGGTTGCTTGCAATAGTGCTTCTTCTAAACCCTCATTGTCTTTTAGGATTCCAAGATAACTACAATCAAATTGATATTTTTGTAAAATTGCTAAAATGCTTGGTGCATTGATGTTGTAGATTTGGTGAGGTAGGGCAGTTTCTTTGGGGTCTATGATTTCATCTCCTGTAGAAAAAACACCAATTTTTAGCTTTTCAAAGACTTGGACTTGTGCAATGCCTTGCGATGCAAGAAGACCGATGATTGTAAAATCAAGTTTGCTTCCTTTTTTTGCTATAAGATCACCTATTTTTTTTTCCTCACCTTGTTTGCGGATATTGTCATAGGGTTGGAATTTTTTATGAATATTTAAAACTCCATTTTCTAAGTTAGCCAACTCAAAGGGCACAACAATATCGGCATTTTGCGGAATCATTGCCCCTGTCATGATTTTGATAGCTTCATTTTCTTTTAGAGTAATTTTTGTTGCATCTTCTCCAGCAAAAATACTTCTTGTGCAATGAAGTATTTCTCCTTGCTGTTTGGAAGAAATAGCATAGCCATCCATTGCAGAATTATCAAAAAGCGGTAAAGGGCGCGTGATAAAGTAATCTTGTGCGAGAATATAACCCTGTGCTTCAAAAAGATCTTTTTGTAAGGTTTTTAAAGAAGGCAAGGGGAGAGAATTGTTGATTTTTATTGCGTCTTGAAGTTCTATCATTTTTAATCTCCTAAAAAAGTTTTTCCAAGATCTCAAAACTTGATTTTAAGTAGGTTAAGAAATTATTCATAATAGCAGGTATTATAACAATTATTGCAATAATGGCAATGGCAATTTTGACGGGGAATCCAATGGCAAGAAGATTAAATTGTGGATGAGTTTTCATAATCATTCCAAAAAGAATATCACTTAATAAAATAAGGCCTAAAATTGGAAAAGCCATTGCAAACCCAATGCTAAAAAGTAGGGAAAAATTATATACAATGCTCTCTAGTAAATTTTGATTGGGAGTGAATAATCCTAATGGAATTTGTGAAAGACTTTGTGCAATAAAAGAAAAAATAAGATGGTGAAAATTTGTTTGCAATGCTAAAAGAATGGCGAGCATGGACAAAACTTGCCCAACAATTGGTTTTTGCGATCCGGTGGCAGGGTCATAAGCACTTGCTATAGTAAGTCCCATTGCAAAACTAATACTATCTCCTGCAAAAGTTAGTGTAGATAGAACAATTTGTAAGATTAATGAAGTTAAAAAACCAAACAAGAGTTCTAGTGTTCCTGCAATTAAAAAATGTATAACATCATAGTTAAGTGGTTGTTCAGGGAGAATGGGAAAAAATACAAGACACATAAAAAAAGCTAATGCCCCGCGTATTCCCACAGGAATCAATCCAGAATCAAAAAAAGGGAAAAAGGCAAAGATTCCTGCAAATCGCAATAAAAGTAGTAAAAATCCTTGTGTATTGTGTTCTGTTAAGAGTGTTAAAAACTCCATTTATTCAAAATCCCTAAAAATGCTACCAATATCAATATTTTTTATTACTTTTGTGCCACATTTTTTTAAAATTACTTCTGCGCCTTCTGTGAGGTCTTTGGAAGAAATGCCATGAGCAATAGAGATTTTTGCTTCCAAATATGCGCTTAATAAATCACAAATTTTGAGAAATTCTCCATAAATAGGTGAGTATTCATCTTGATTGTATTTAAAAATTTCTTCACCTTCTATATTTTCGATAAAGCAAGAAATTTTGTAGCGATTGCTAAATTCGTTATGTGTGAAATAAACAATATCATCAGCAATATTTTCAGGTACGATAGAGAGGATTTTTTCTTTCACAGCTTTTTCTTCTAATTCTTTGATTTGTTGATCAAGCCCTTTTACACTTTGTTTGATTGGAGAGATAATATCGCGCGTTAGTATTTCAGGAAGATCGTGAAAAAGTCCACATAAAAAATGATTGATTCTCATTTGTTTACAAGCATCAATATCATAGCTTAAAAGATAGCTACAAATTGCTACAACAAGAGTATGTCCCAAAACGCTTGTAGATGGGATTCGTGGTGTTTGACTCCAGCGTTTTTGAAAGCGGAGTTGCCCAAACATTGTGATGAGTTCTTGGATATTTTTAAACAAAATAGTTTTTTGCATACCACTTAGATGGTAATGGTTTTCTACTTCTAGATCAATGGATTTTTTGATATTTTGCACATCATACATATAGGGATTGAAATGATAGATAATATCAAACTCCCATTTAGATGCATAAAAATGTGCCGCTTTGAGAATTTGTGTTTCAATGGTATTTGGTGGATTTTTGAGATAGTTGTGCATTGTGTCAAAAAAAGGATATTCAGAAAGTTCATTTCGTAATTTTTCAATTACAAAAATACTTAAATTATCGCGATAATTTTTTTGCAATGCATAAAAAATAGGGGGTTTAATATCTGTTAAAACAATGCGTGAAAAAAATTCAAAACAAAAATGAAGAATAAGTTTTTCCCAATCAATATTGATTTTTTTTTCATTTTCCTCAATTTTTGCAAATAAATAAGCGATTACAAATTTATGTGCTTGTTTATCAAGTTCTGTAAATTCAATAGGTGTGGCTTGATCATTCCATCTTCTAATAGATGCAGCAGTAAAAATATATCTTAAAAGCGAGGTGCTAAGTCTTGGTTTTTTTAATTTTTGTTTCATCATCTCTCCGTTATTTTGCAAAATCGACAGATCGTGTTTCGCGAATCACACTGACTTTAATTTCACCAGGATATTGTAGAGTGTTTTCAATTTCTCTTGCAATATCATGAGCTAATACTATCGTGTCTTCATCTTTAATGAGGTCTGCTCTTGCAATTACGCGCACTTCTCTTCCCGCACTAATGGCATAGGCTTGTTTTACACCTAGTTTTTGTGAAGCAATTCTTTCAATATCTTGCATGCGATGCAAAAAGTTTTCTAATACTTCTTTTCTTGCTCCTGGTCTTCCTGCACTAATAGCATCTGCTGCACAAATTAGAGCTGCTTCAATGCTTTGAGCTTCTTCACCACCATGATGAGATTTTATTGCATTAATTACTACGGGATGTTCATTGTAGCGTTTACAAATTTCAGCACCTAAGGTTACATGGTTTCCGCTACTTGCATCTTGTGTGAGAGCTTTGCCAATATCATGCAAAAGTCCTGCACGACATGCTAGATCTGGATCAGCACCTAGTTCTGCAGCCATAATTCTTGCGAGTTTAGCCACTTCAATAGAATGTCCTAATGCATTTTGACCAAAGCTTGAACGGTATTTAAGTTTGCCTAAAAGTTTCTGAATCTCTGGATGAATGTTGTGCAATCCTAGTTCTGTAATAACTTTTTGCCCTTCTTCTTGAATACTGTTTTCCATGTCTTGAGTGACTTTTGCATAGGTTTCCTCGATATGCGTAGGTTGAATTCTTCCATCTTCTATGAGATGTTCCATAGTTTTTACTGCAATGGCACGACGATAGAGATTAAAGCTACTTAAAATTATGCTACAAGGTGTATCATCAATGATTACATCTACCCCAGTAATCATCTCAAAAGTCTTAATATTTCGTCCCTCTTTTCCAATAATTTTCCCTTTGACTTCATCGCTAGGGAGATGGATGGTGTTGATGAGTTTTTCTGCAGCAAATTCTCCTGCATAGCGACTTGTAGCTTGTGCAATGATATAACTTGCTTTCTTTTTTGCGAGTTCTAGAGCCTCATTTTCGTAGCGTTTTATTAGTCTTGCTTGCTTGATGCTTAGTTGTTTTTCGAGTTGCTCAAGTAGGATTTTTGTGGCTTCTTCAATAGTGAGTTGGGTGTAGGAACTTAGTGTGGTGGTGATTGCATTTAGTGCTTCTTGATAATCTTTAATAAGTTTTTTTTGTTCAACTTCTTGATAAAGTAGCTTGTTTTTCAGTGTAGAAATTTGATTTTTTTCATTTTCTAAAAACGCTTGGTCTTTTTGTTCTTTTTCTTTGAGTTTGTATTGTTTTTCTTTGAGTTCACAGAGTTTTTGATTATATTCTTTAATGATTTTTGAATTTTCATTTTCAAAATGTTTTTTTAGTTCCAATTCTTTTTCTTGAAGTTTGATATTTTGATTCTGCAAAATCGTGGTAGCTTCAAGTTCAATAGCCTTAGCTTTAGCCTTAGCTTCTTTAATAATAAAATTTGCATCAGGATAAAAAAATTTTTTAAAAATAAAAAAGGCGATGATTCCGGCCAGAAAGCCTACTATAGAAGCTATGAGAAAATAAGTTATCATTTTTAATCCTCTTTATTCTATAAAAATTAGAAATAAGATAATCCCCTTGGATATCGTGATCCTGCGTGATCTTATCTTTAGAAAAAAATAAATTTTTAGTTATAAAAATAATTTTTGGTTTTTTTTTCAATTTGGCAAAAAATAAATCATACATTCCTTTGCCAAAACCAATCCGCCTGAAATCCTTATCAATTCCTAGTACAGGGATAATTGCAATATCAATTTTTACATTTTTGGCACATGTTTTTGATTCTAAAATGCCATATTTATTTTTTATTAATGGTAGCTTAAATTCTACAATATCAAAGCTAATTCCTGTTACTTTTGGGATAAATATTTTATAGTTTTTTTGTTTTTTTAGGCGGTAAAGAAGTGGAAAAATATTTACTTCTGTTTTTAAGGGGCAATAAAGTAAAATATTTGTTGCTTGAAGTTTTTTAAGCATTTCAAAAAGCGTGTCATGTATTTGGTGTTCGTAAAAATAGTTTGCTTTATTTTGCATTTTGCTTTTACAAAACTTGCGAAATACCTCTTTTTGTGTCATGCTTATCCTTATTTTTGGAGAAGTTTTGATAAATCTTGATTCTTTTATTTTTTAATTTTATAATTTTATTTAAAAAGATAGGTCTATGAAAAAAATATTTGTTTTGTTATTCGCTTGTATGATTTTGATGATTACAGGATGCCAAAATCAGACAAAGCGATATGGAAAAAGCTATACATTTCAAACTTTAGAAAAAGAAAAAATACAGATTTATACAGATATTGATTTTTTTAATCTTGTTTTTAAAAAGAAAAAAAAGAATGTATCAAATACGCTAGTTTTCTTTTTTGATCCTAAAAATGAGGCATGTTTGGAATATTTTGAGGTGTTGAATAATTTGCAAGCTGGGTATGGGGATTTGCAAGTTGTTGGAGTTTTGAATAAAAATATTAAAGAAGAAGATTTTGCAGATTTTATTGAAAAATTTCAGATTAATTTTTTGATTTTAAATCCTATAGACAATAAAGATATTTTAAAAGATTTTGCGTTAAAAATTTCTTTGCTTAGCGGTAGGGAGGATAAAATTGCTGCAGAAAAAATACAGCTACCTTTTTTATTGCTTTATGACAAAAGTGGTAAAAGATTTGAGATGTATAGCGGTGCAGTGCCACAAGAAATGTTTATGCATGATCTTAGTAATTTATAAAATCGAGGAAGAGAAATGTTTAGTTTTCTAAAAAAAACAACACAAAATATTGCAAATATTTTAGGAAGTAAAAAACAAGAAATCAAAAAAGATCTTTTGGAAGAGGTTTTAATAGAATCTGATGTAGATTATGATCTTATTGAGATGCTTTTAGAGCATTTGCCTGAAAATATCAATCGTACGCAACTTGAAGTAGGGTTAGATAGATTTTTTAGGGGAGAGAGTTATTATGATAAAGTACGTTTAGAAAAGATTGATACAAAGCCCTTGGTAGAGTTAATTATTGGGGTAAATGGTGCAGGAAAAACTACAACAATTGCAAAATTAGCCAAACGCTATAAAGATGATCATAAAAAAGTTTTGCTTGGCGCGGGAGATACTTTTAGAGCAGCTGCAATTGATCAATTAAAATTATGGAGTCAAAAAATTGGTGTAGAGCTTGTAAGTACACAATATGGGAGCGATCCCAGTGCTTTGGCTTTTGATGCGATAACTGCGGGAATTGCAAGAGGAATGGATCATGTAATTATTGATACTGCAGGAAGATTGCACAATCAAACCAATCTTAAAAACGAGCTTTTAAAAATTACAAAAGTTTGTTCCAAAGCACTAAATGGTGCTAAATATCGTAAAATTTTAGTGTTAGATGGGACGCAGGGGAGCTCAAGCATTAATCAAGCAAGAATTTTTCATGAAATGCTAAGTGTAGATGGCGTGATTATTACAAAGTTAGATGGTACGAGTAAAGGAGGAGCAATTTTAAGTATTATTTATGCATTAAAATTGCCAATTATTGCAATAGGTGTTGGTGAAAAAGCAGAGGATCTAATAGATTTTGATGAGCAAAAATTTATTAAAGAATTTTTAGATTCTATTTTTGAAAATAAATAAATGGCAAAAAAACAAAGCTTATTTGAATGTCAACATTGTGGTTATCAAAGCTCAAAATGGCTTGGCAAGTGCAATAATTGCGATTCCTGGGATAGTTTTATTGAGTTAAAAGCAAGTCAAATTCAAGACTTAAAAATTATGCAGCAAAATACTTCGCATAATGTTCCTATGCCTATTACACAAATTTCCTATGAAAGCATTGATAAATTTAGTTCTACACAAGAAGAGTTTGATATTGTGCTTGGTGGGGGAATTGTAAAAGGAGGGCTTTATCTTATTGGTGGAAGTCCAGGAGTAGGAAAATCAACTTTGCTTTTAAAGGTTTCAGGCGGGTTAGCACAAGAGGGTAAAAGAGTTTTGTATGTGAGTGGAGAAGAATCCGCAGGGCAAATAAAAATGCGCGCTGATCGCTTAAAATGTGTGCATGAAAATCTTTTTTTGCTTAATGAAATTGAGTTGCAAACTATCAAAACTCATCTTATAAGTAGAAAATTTGAAGTCTGTATTATTGATTCTATTCAGACAATTTTTTCTTCTCAGATTCTCTCTGCAGCAGGCTCAGTTTCGCAGGTAAGAGAGATTACTTTTGAGTTAATGAGATTAGCCAAAGAATATGAAATTGCAATTTTTATCATTGGCCACATCACAAAAGAAGGAAGCATAGCTGGTCCTAGAGTGCTTGAACATATGGTAGATTGTGTGCTTTATTTTGAGGGGGATCCTAGTAGAGAATTAAGACTTTTAAGGGGATTTAAAAATCGTTTTGGCACGACAAGTGATGTGGGAATTTTTGAAATGCATGCAGATGGTTTGGTGAGTGCTAAAAATGCTTCTAAACTCTTTTTCTCTTCAAAAAGCAGAGCAGCAGGCAGCGCGATTACCATACTTCTTGAGGGTAGTAGAGCATTAGTACTTGAAATTCAAGCCTTAGTGAGTGAGAGTAGTTTTGCTGTTCCTAAGCGATCTGCTACGGGTTTTGATACTAATCGTTTAAACATGCTTTTAGCACTTTTAGAAAAAAAACTAGAGATTCCGCTAAATCGTTATGATGTTTTTATTAATGTTACAGGTGGAATCAAAATTACAGAAACAAGTGCAGATTTGGCAGTGATTGCAAGCATTCTTTCAAGTTTTAAAAATCGTCCATTAAATAATGATGTGGCTTTTATTGGTGAGGTGAGCCTGATTGGAGATATTAGAGAGGCTAGTAATATTGATATGCGATTGAAAGAAATGGAGAATTACGGCTTTAAAAATGCAATTTTGGCAAAAAAACCAAAAACTACCACCACAATTAAGATTTTTGAAGTTTTGGAAGTCACTAAACTTTTAGATTGGATGTAGATTCTAGAATTATTAATTTGTTTTTGTGTAAATTTACTTTAAAAGTAAAATAACCTTGCAAGATCTTACAAGAGTATATATGGGATAAGAGATTTTTGGAAAATCATAAAATTTAAAATAGTTTTAAAACAGCTTTATTTTTGACATTATTTTTTTGTAGAAGAAAATAAGAAATAATTTGATTGTTGTAATTTAGATTTGAGATTTAAGTATGTTAAATTTAGGTTTTTGGTCAGTATAAATAAAGATAACTTTTTGTAACATAATTTAGAATTTTTTTTATTTTTTTTTATAATTCTTGCATAATGTTAGCTATACTTTACAGATTACACACTTTTTTTAGGAGTATTTATGGAGTTTATTCAAAATTACGATCCATTAGGCAATATAGCGCTTAGCGCAATTGTAGCATTTTTACCAATTTTGTGCTTTTTGGCATCTTTGGTATTTTTCAAACTTAAGGGTTATCAAGCCGGATTTTTAACCGTTGTAGTTTCTTGTATTGTGGCACTTTTTGTTTACGATATGCCTAGCAATCTTGTAGGGGCAAGTTTTATACAAGGTTTTATTAATGGTATGTGGCCTATTGCATGGATTATTATTGCAGCAATTTTTCTTTATAAGCTTTCTGTCAAATCTGGTGCATTTGAGATTATTAAACAAAGTGTAATGAGTATTACTCCAGATCATAGAATCCAAGTAATTTTGATTGGTTTTTGTTTTGGTTCATTTTTGGAAGGAGCGATTGGTTTTGGTGGGCCTGTGGCTATTACCGCAGCACTTTTGGTGGGATTAGGGCTTAAGCCCTTGTATGCAGCAGGACTTTGTTTGATTGCAAATACCGCACCTGTGGCATTTGGTGCTGTGGGGATTCCTATCATTGCGATGAGCAATCTTGTAGGTGTTGAGCAGCATGCAGTTTCTGCAATGGTGGGGAGAATGCTAGTGCCTCTAAGCCTTAGTATTCCATTCTTTATTGTATTTTTGATGGATGGGTTTAAAGGGGTTAGGGAGACTTTTCCAGCAATTTTTGTGGCAGCACTTTCATTTACAGGGACACAGTTTTTTAGCTCAAATCATTTGGGTGCAGAATTGCCAGATATTATTTCTGCGATTGTATCTTTGGCGGTTACGACACTTTTCTTAAAAGTTTGGAAGCCAAAAAATATTTTTAGACTTGATGATGAAAAAAATTTTGAATTTAAAAATACTTTGAGTTTTGGGGAAGTGTTGCGTGCTTGGATGCCTTTTGTTTTACTTGTTGTGTGTATTATTATTTGGACACAACCTTGGTTTAAGGTGCTTTTTGAAAAAGGTGCAATTTTAGGTTTTACAAGCTTTGGTATACAATTTAATAATATTAGTGATGTTATTTTAAGTCCAAATATCGTGAATGCTGATGAAATTAAACCTCTTGCTTTAGGGCTTAATATCGATCTTATTAATGGAAAAACAGTAGCACAAGCAGGGACAGCAATTTTGTTTGCGGCATTTTTAAGTATGTGGATTTTAAAAATTAAGGCTAGTGATGCAGCCGAGTGTTTTGGTGCGACTTTGAAAGAAATGGCAATTCCTTGTTTAACAATTGGACTTGTTGTGGCTTTTGCATTTATCTCTAAAAATAGTGGAATGAGCACGACACTAGGCTTGGCATTGGCACATACAGGTGATGCTTTTGCATTCTTTTCACCAATTATTGGGTGGATTGGTGTATTTTTGACGGGATCTGATACAAGTGCAAACCTCTTGTTTGGAACATTACAACAAGTAAGTGCACAAAAGCTTGGAATCTCAGAAACTTTGTTTTTGGCAGCAAACTCTGTAGGCGGCGTAGTAGGCAAGATGATTAGTCCGCAAAGTATTGCAATTGCTTGTGCTGCAGTGGGATTAGTAGGCAGAGAGTCTGATTTGTTTAGATTTGCTGTGAAATATTCTATAGCATTTATAATTTTAGTGGGATTATGGACTTTGTTTATTGCATTTATGATTCCAGAAATTATTCCCGCAGTTATTGCTAAATAATCCTAAATTTAACAAGTCAAAAAATGTTAAAATCCCACCTTTTGGTGGGGTACTGCTTTTATTTTAGAATTTATAATATTGTGATTTTAATGTGTTGCTAAACTTTTTATTAGCAGATTATGATTTTTTAGAATATTCTAATGGAATTTTTAACTCTTCAAATTCTTCATAGTTTTCTTTAAGATAATAGATATTTTTGTATCCTGCTTGGATGAGGTGTTCTGTATAAAATCTTGCAGTATTTCCGTGGTAGCAATAAAGTAAAATTTTTTTGTCTGGATTATTTTGGCAAAGCTCGGTGATCTTTGTAATATCTTGAACCCAAGTAGCATTTTGAATATGAAAATTTAGATAATCTTCTTTTTCTCGGATATCAATAAGTAAATAATCCTTAAGATTGATAGCATGATATTTCAGTGCGCGTTCTTGCATAGGTTTCCTTTTTTGATATGAAAATTTAGATAAAATAGAGAATAGTATTTTATATTTAATATTTGGAAGCAAGGAAAGAAAAGTGGATATGATGCAACAAAGAATTTTAGATTCTAAAAATATGGCAGAACTTGAGATGGTACGTATTGAATTTTTTGGTAAAAAAGGCAGCGTAACACAAAAATTCAATGCATTGAAAGATTTGGAGGGTGAAGAAAAAAAACAAGTAGCAAAGGAGCTAAATCTCCTAAAAGCAACATTTGAAAAAATGTTTGCACAAAAAAAAGAGGAGTTAGAAAATATTGCATTAAAAGAAGCATTATTGGCAGAAAAAATTGATGTGAGTTTATTTAGTAATAGCACAAAACGCAGTGTAGGGCATCCGATTAATTATACAAAAGATAGAATTATTGAGTATTTTAGGAATCTGGATTTTGATTTGTGTGTAGGACCACTTGTAGAAGACGATTTTCATAATTTTCAAGCACTTAATTTACCAGAATATCATCCTGCAAGAGATATGCAAGATACTTTTTATTTTAAGGATTCTATGCTACTTAGGACACATACTTCGCCTGTGCAAATTAGAACCATGCTTAGCCAAAAGCCCCCAATTAAAATGATTTGTCCTGGACCAACTTTTCGCAGAGACTACGATTTGACACATACACCAATGTTCCATCAGGTAGAGGGGCTTGTGGTAGATCACAAAGATAAGGCAAATTTTGCTAATTTAAAATATACATTGGAAGATTTTTTGAAATATTTATTTGGTGATGTAAAAGTGCGTTTTCGTTCTAGTTTTTTTCCTTTTACAGAGCCTAGCGCAGAAGTAGATATTAGTTGTAATTTTTGTGGGGGTAGTGGTTGTAGAGTTTGTTCGCATACTGGATGGCTTGAAGTGCTTGGTTGCGGAGTAGTAGATTCTCATGTTTTTGAGTCTGTGGGCTATGAAGGGGTTAGTGGATATGCTTTTGGCATGGGGATTGAGCGTCTTGCAATGCTTACTTGTGGCGTAAATGATTTGAGAAGTTTTTTTGAAACCGATTTAAGAGTATTGGAGCAGTTTTAATGATAGTTACAACGCATTTATTAAAAGAATTCATAGATATTTCGCATTTAAAAATTGATGAAATTTGTAATGTATTAAATAATATTGGTTTAGAAGTTGAGAGTGTAAATCCTCTTAAGCTTCCTTCCAAGGTGGTGCTAGGAAAGGTGTTAAAAAAATCTCCACATCCTGATGCAAATAAGCTTAGTGTTTGTCAGGTGGATGTGGGTTATGAGGTTTTGCAGATTGTATGTGGAGCAAAGAATGTTGCAGAAAACCAGTATGTAGCTGTGGCATTGCGTGGAGCAGTGTTAGAGTTTGATTCTAAAGTACTAGAAATTGGTGTGAGTAAATTAAGGGGTGTGGATAGTTATGGAATGCTTTGTTCTAGTGTTGAGCTAGGATTAGTAAAACTTAATGATGGCATTATGGTTTTGGATTCTAGTATTGGTGAGCTTGAATTGGGAAAAGAATTGCGTGAGTATGATATTTTTCAAGGATATGTACTAGAAATCTCGCTTACCCCAAATCGTGGGGATTGTTTGTGTGTATTAGGAATTGCAAGAGAACTCAAGGCGTATTTTGGCTTAAAGATTAAAAAACCAAAAGAATATATGAGTACCAATCAAATTGGAGTTGGAAGAAAATTTCAAGTTGCAATGAAGAATAAGATACAATCTTCTTTGCTTTATAAAGTGATAGATTTTGAAGATAAGATTTTGCCTTTTTGCATGCAGTTTTCTCTTACTCTAAGTAATAATCTTAAATCAGGGATTTTAGAAAACTATCTTTCTTATATTACATATATGACAGGAGTAGTTTTAAATGCTTATGAGGCTGATAGTCTTTCTAAAGACCAGAATCATACTAATGAAATTTTGTGGTTAAATGTCAAAGAAGATGAAGATGGGTTTGATGCGGTATATGCGGATAAAAAGCTTTCAAATATAGGCATAGGTAATGTGATTGAGCAAAATATCGATCAAGCTAAAACAATTATTTTTGAGGCAAGCTATATTGATCCTGCTAGAGTATCTCAATTACTTTTTAAACATAAAAATCAGATGAGAGATAAAGATTTAGTTTATAAAACGATGCGTGGAAGTAACCCAGATTTGCAAATGGGAATTAATTTTTTATGTTTATTGCTTAGCGAATTTAATCATTGTTTTGTTTATGATGGAGTGCAAGAAGTTAAGCAAGATTTTAAACAAAAAGTTATACGCACACAGTTTTCTAATATTGCAGCAATCATTGGGTGTAATATTGATCGAGAAACGATGTCACAAATTCTTAAGCAATTGGATTTTTCTTTGGAAATTAAAACAAATGATGATTCTTTTAGTATTATTACGCCTTGCTATCGGCATGATATTGAGACTGAACAAGATTTAGCCGAAGAAATTTTGAGAATTTATGGGGTGGATAATATTCCTGCATTGCCACATTTTATGGCAGAGCAATCAAAAAATACTCCCGCATATCAAGATTACATTAATCAAAGAAAATTAATTCAAAGAGCATTGTCACATGGTTTTTTGGAATGTATTCATTATCTTTTTTATCAAAAAGAAAAATTGCAACAATTTGGTTTTGAGGTTTTGGATGAAGAAAAAGAACTTTTAAATCCTATTACTTCCGAACTTAATACTTTAAGAACTTCATTATTGCCAGCATTGCTAGACACAGCAAGCAGGAATCAAAATTTTGGTTATAAAAATATTAAGATTTGTGAAATTGGTAGCGTATATAATCATAAAAGAGAAGAAAGCGTAAAAATTGCTTTTGTAGCAAGTGGTTTACAAACTAGGGAAATTTTTCCAAAACCTAAAGGGCAAAAGTGGGATTTTTATACATTTGCACAGGTGATTTCTAGTATTATTGGTGAGTTTGAATTAGTAGATATGCAGGTAGAAAATTTCTATCATCCTTATCAAAGTGCTTATGTTTATAAAAATGGGCAAAAGCTTGGTGTGATTGCAAAATTGCACCCAAAAATTGCGCAAGATATGGGATTGCAAAATACTTTTGTTTGTGAACTAGATGTTTCATATCTAAATTTAGAGCACCCAATGTTTGAGAAGTTTTCAAAACTTCCTATAAGCCAAAGAGACCTTACAATTTTAATCAATCGCAATATTGCATTTGGGGAGATTAGAAAAAGACTTTTGCAATCACAAATTAGGTATTTAAAAAATGTTTATCCTGTGGATATTTTTGATCAAGAAAATGGGCAAATTGCTTTAAGCATTCGTATGGAAATTTCTCCTGAAGATACAAGTTTGCGAGATGAAGATATTTCTTGGGTCACACAAGAGGTATTAAAAATTTTGGAAAATGATTTTGGTGCAAAACTTAAGGTGTAAGATTGATGAAGGAATTTAAGCCTATCAAAAAAATTAATGGAGAGATTGTAGATATTGCCGCAGATAAATCCATTTCACATCGTTGTGCAATATTTAGTTTATTGGCAGAAAAACCTTGTGAGGTAAAAAACTTTTTACATGCACAAGATACATTAAACACTCTAAAAATTTCGCAGAATCTGGGGCTTGAAGTTGTAAATAAAGATTCTAAAACCATGCTGTTTATCCCTAAAAAAGAAGGGATTTTAGAACCAAAGAATGTACTTGATTGTGGTAATGCAGGGACAGCAATGAGGCTTTTTACCGGACTTCTTGCAAGTACAAAGGGGTATTTTGTTTTGTGTGGAGATGAGTATTTGCATGCTCGTCCTATGCAAAGAGTGATTGAACCATTAAAAAGTATTGGCGCATGTATTTTTGCTAGAGAAGACAATAAATTTGCCCCTATTAGTATTGTTGGTCAAAAATTAGAGGGTTTTGATTACACAAGCAATGTTGCTTCCGCGCAAATTAAAAGCGCGATGCTACTTGCAGGATTATTTGCAAAAGATGTCTGTAGGTTTGAAGAGCCAATTTTAAGCAGAGATCATACAGAAAAAATGCTAAAAAATATGGGTGCTAATTTAAAAATTGAAGGCAAAAAAATTACACTTTTTCCTTTAGAAAAAAAGCTTGATTCTTTTAGCGTAGAGATTCCAGCAGATCCTTCAAGCGCATTTTTTTTCGCGGTAATGGCTTTAATTTTACCAGATAGCCATTTGGTGTTAAAAAATATTTTGTTAAATCCTACGCGTATTGAAGCTTTTGAAGTTTTGAAAAAAATGGGTGGAAAAATTACTTATGAGAATATCAAAGAAGACTTGGATATTTCAGGAGATATTGTTGTAAAATCTAGTTCTTTGCGTGCGATTGTTTTGGAAGAAAAAATTGCATGGCTTATTGATGAGCTTCCTGCACTAGGTATTGCTATGGCATTTGCAGAGGGAAAAAGTGTGGTAAAAAATGCTAAAGAATTGCGTATAAAAGAAACAGATAGAATCAAGGCTGTTGTGTCAAATCTACAAAAAATGGGGATTGAGGCTTATGAATTTGAAGATGGGTTTAGTATTGTTGGAGGTGAGGCAAAGCCTGCTATTTTGGAGAGTTTTGGAGATCATAGAATCGCGATGAGTTTTGCGATTATTTGTAGTGTATATGGGGGTAGTGTGAAGGATTTTGATTGTGTAAATGTGTCTTTTCCAAATTTTTTAGAAATTTTAAATAAGGTGGTGGAAAATGGAAATTAAATTAGCAAAAAAATATGGTTTTTGTTTTGGAGTAAAAAGAGCTATAAAGCTTGCTGAAAAAAGCCCTGGTGCTATTACTTTCGGTCCATTAATTCATAATGCAAGAGAGATAAAAAGACTAGAAGAAGGCTTTGGTGTTTTTGTAGAAAATGAAACTACAAATGTTAAGGAAAATCAAAGTGTTATTATCCGTACGCATGGAATCACTAAACAAGATCTAGAAATTTTAAAAAATAAAAATGCAAAAATTACTGATGCAACTTGTCCTTTTGTAATCAAACCTCAACAAATTGCAGAAAATATGAGTAAAGAGGGATATAGTATTGTGATTTTTGGAGATATTACACATCCAGAGATTAAAGGGGTGATGAGTTATGCGCATGATCCTATTGTAGTGGGGAGTCTGGAAGAATTGCAAAATAAAAAATTTGGGAAAAAAGTTGCACTTATTTCACAGACCACTAAGCAAACCAAAAAATTTTTAGAAATTGCAAATTATTTAATGCAGCAGTGTTATGAAACAAGAGTTTTTAATACAATTTGTAATGCGACATTTGACAATCAAGAAGCAGTAAAAGAGTTAAGCCAGGAAGTGGATATCATGATTGTTGTGGGGGGTAAAACTTCATCAAATACAAAACAACTCTTAAGCATTGCACAAATGTATTGTCAGAGCAGTTATTTAGTAGAAGATGAGATGGACCTAGAGCTTTCTTGGTTTGAGGGTAAAAAGCTATGTGGAATCACTGCAGGAGCATCTACGCCAGATTGGATTGTAAAAAAAGTGCAAGACAAGATTCGAGAAATTTGAAATACCAAGAGAGGTGGATTTTACAACTAAATATCTAGCCAATGTTTTTTATTTTATTTTTTGGTTATTTGTAAAAGTTTTATGGTTGTAATTAAAATGGAAGTGTTTTAGTTTGAAGTAGATTTGTGCAAATTAGGATGAATTAAAAAATTTCTTATTTGCTTGCGAGAGAATAAAATGTTTTGTGTTATTAGCTAGAACGTGTATTAAGAATTGCTAGAGGATATGATTTGTAAAAAAGTCAACATCTTGTGTATGAGATTTATAAAAAAAAGATAGAATAACTGAATTATACTTGTTTTAAGGGTTTTTTATGAGAGTTAATTTGGATAATTTAGAGCAATTTGATAGTGGTGAGGATTTTGCAGCACTTTTTGAGGCAAGTCAACAGAGTGAAGAAGTTGGTGCAATCAAGGAAGTAGCAATTGTAAAAATCACAGATGATAGCGTTATGGTAAATGTAGGGGAAAAAGTAGAGGGTAGATTCCCTGTTGCTGAAATCACAGATGAGAATGGCAAGTTGCTTTTTAAGGAAAACGATAAAATTAAAGTGTATGTTACTCGCGGAATTGGTGATAGATTTAGCGTTTCTTACAAGAAAGTCTTGCGTCATGAAAAGGTGCAAGAAAAAATCAAAGAATTAGGTCAAGATTATCAAGATAAGATTATTGAGGCTAAAATTATTGGGAAAAATCGTGGCGGTGTTGTACTTGAAGCTGGCGGTGTAGAGTATTTTATGCCAAAATTACATGCATCATTTAAAGAAGATAAGGGTAAAAAAATTGAAGTATGTGTTATTAATGTAAAACCAGAGGAAAATAGCATTATTGTATCGCGTAAAAGATATTTTGATTTGATGCGCAAAAATCAAAGTGAAAATGCAAAAAGATTTATGGAGGCTACAGAGCCATTGAAGGGTGTTGTAAAAAGAATTGCAAGCTTTGGAATGTTTGTAAGCGTGGATGGTGTAGAAGGGTTGGTGCATTATACAGAAATTACACGTCGTGGCCCTGAAAATCCTGCATCACTTTATAAAGAAGGTGATGAGGTGCAAGTAAAAGCTATTGCATATGATGAAGAAAAACAAAGATTGTCATTTTCTATCAAAGCATTACAAGAAGATCCTTGGAAAGAAGTAATGAATGAGCTTAAGGTAGGTTATACGATTAAAGTAAATGTTAGTAATATTGAGCCATATGGAGCATTTGTAGATATTGGCAATGACCTTGAGGGCTTTTTGCATATTTCTGAAATTTCTTGGGATAAAAATATTAAACATCCACAGGATTGCTTGAGTGTAGGTCAAGAAATTGATGTGGAGATTATTGAAATTAACCCTGAAACAAGAAGATTGAGAGTATCTTTAAAGAAGCTTTCTGAAAAACCTTTTATACAATTTGCAAAACAGCATAAAGAAGGTGATGTAATTTCTGGAAAAGTAGAAAAAATCACAGATTTTGGTGCGTTTATTAACATTGGTAGTATTGATGGATTGTTGCATAATGAGGATGTTTCTTGGGGTAAAAATGAAAAATGTAAAGATATTTTAAAAGTTGGTGATAGTGTTGAAGTTAAAATTATAAAAATCGATACAAAAAATGAACGTGTTTCTTTAAGTAAAAGAGCATTGCAAGAATCTCCAACCGATATTTTCGCAAAAAAATATAAAGTTGATGATGTCGTTGAGGGTGAAGTAGTTGATATTAAAGATTTTGGTGTATTTATTCGAATTGATGGTGTCGATGCGTTGATTAGAAATGAGGATTTATCTGGAATTACAAAAGAGCAAATCACTCAAGGTATGTCTTTGAAGGGTATGGTTGTAAACATTGATCGTTTGAATGGCAAAATCAAGGTTTCTATGAGAAGATTGGAGAAACAACAAGAAAGAGAAGAGATTAAAAATTTTAATTCTAGTGAAAAAATGACTTTGGGCGATAAATTGAAGGGACGCATTTAAGTTTTGCAATGTCTAGAATTACTAAAATAATTCTATTTTTTATTTGTATAGTCATGGTAGTTGTTATCGGCTATACAGTTTTTCTTTATAAAGATTACGTGTCTAATGCCATGATGGATTTCTATCAAGATGAAGTAAAAAAAAATGTACAAGTTAAAAAGATTACTCCAAATGAACAATGGCTTGATCAATTATCCAAAAATCAAGATTATTCTTATCCCGCCACAGAGGCTAGTTTTTCTATAGATTTTTTAAATCCCATATCAGATAATAGGCAATCGCATCGTTTTTTGATTGCGAGTCTTGACCCTTATATATTCTTTTGCTTAAAAGAAGTTTTGGAAAAAGATAAGGTGGAGTATGCAACTAGCAAAACAGGAAAAGATATGGATATAGTGCTCTATCTTTCTAGTGAACAAAAAGAACATGTTTTAAAAATGTTAGATTATTATGGCATTAGCTATAAAAATAATTAGGAAGGCTTGATGAAAAAAGATATTTTTTTATGTTCTATTTCAAATGTAAGCAGTGGAAATTGTGCAGAGGATTGTGCATATTGCACGCAGAGTGTGCATTATAAAACAGGGGTAGAGACTTATAAAACTAAACCTATTTCTACTATTGTGCAAGAAGCAAAGAGATTAAAAGAGTTTGGCGCCCTTGGTTTTTGTCTTGTGACTTCAGGTAGAGAGTTAGATTCTCAAAAGTGTGATTATATTGCAAATATTGCCCATGCTTTGAAAGCAGAGAAATTGGATTTGCATTTAATTGCTTGTTGTGGTAGGGCAGATCTAGATTCTTTGCGTTATCTTAAAAATAACGGCATTGATAGCTATAATCACAATTTAGAGACTGCACAAAGCTTTTTTAGTAAAATTTGTAGTACACATACTTGGGAGGAGCGTTATCAAACTTGTCAAAATACACTAAAAGCAGAACTTGGGCTTTGTAGTGGGGGGATTTTTGGCCTAGGAGAGAGCTGGGATCAAAGAATAGAGTTTTTAGAAGCTTTAAAATCTTTGCAGCCTCATAGTACACCAATCAATTTTTTTATTAATAATAAAGCTTTGCCTATTGTGCAAAATACGATTAGTAGAGATGAGGCATTAGAGTGTATTGTAATGGCTAGAGGTTATCTGCCACATGTGCGCTTGATGATTGCTGGTGGAAGAGAGCTTGTTTTTGGAGATGAGCAAAAGGATTTATATGAAAATGGTGTAAATGCAATTGTTTTGGGGGATTATTTAACAACAAGGGGACATACACCACAAAGCGATATCGCTAGATTGAAATCTTATGGCTTAGATATTGCAACAACTTGTCATTGAGGTGAAAAATGAATGTTTTTGAAAAAATTATAAAAGGTGAGATTCCTTGTAAAAAAGTTTTAGAAAATGATAAATTTTTGGCATTTTATGATATTGCACCTAAGGCACCTATTCATATATTGGCTATTCCTAAGCAGGGTTACAAAGATTTTAATGCAATGCCAAAAGAATTATTAGCTGAGATGAGTGATTTTATTATAGAGGTAGTGAAGAAAGTAGGGATTTATGAGAGTGGATATCGTTTGATTACTAATATTGGAAATGATGGTGGGCAAGAAGTGCCACATTTTCATTATCATATTTTAGGTGGCGCTAAGCTTAGATGGGAGGCCTTGGCTTAATTGAAAAATTTTTTGCATACAGCTTTTAGAGAGTTGTTAGATGTTTATGGCGATAAAGTGGAATATGTCCGCGAAAATATAATTTTAAAAAAACATGCAATATATTTTGATTGGACTGCCTCAGGTCTTGCAAATCAAATTATTGAAAATCGTATAGCAGAAATTTTACCTTACTATGCAAATACGCACTCTATAGCATCTAAGCATGCATTTTTGATTCAAGAGCTTTACAAAGAATCAAAAAATGTGATAAGAAAATCTTTAGGACTTAGTGAGGATTTTGTATTGCTTGCATGTGGTAGTGGTGCTACAGGAGCTATTAAAAAATTTCAAGAACTTTTAGGAATCTATATTCCTCCGCAAACAAAAAAATATGTAGATATCAAAAAACAAGAGTTGCCATTGGTAGTTGTGGGAGCTTTTGAACATCATTCTAATGAAATTAGTTTTCGAGAGGGGTTGTGTGAAGTGTATCGCATTCCTTTGTGTAGTGATTTTAGTTTTGATTTAATAGATTTTGAAAAAACTTTAAAAAAAAATAAGCATCGTAGAATTATTGTATCTTGCAATGTGCTTTCTAATGTTACAGGAAATAGGGCGCCTATTGAAAAAATCTCTACTATTGCACGTAAATATGGTTGTATAATTGCTCTAGATATGGCAACAAGTTCTGTGGATATTTCTATAGATTCTTCTTATTTTGATGCATGTTTTCTTTCTCCGCATAAACTTATTGGAGGGGTAGGAAGCTGTGGAATTTTAGCAATCAAAAAAGAATTGATAGATTTGGAAACATCACCTAGTTTTGCAGGTGGTGGGGTGGTGAAGTATGTTGATCGAAAAACTCAGATTTATGCTACAGATTTTGAACAAAGAGAGGAAGCTGGGACTCCACCACTTTTGCAGATTTTTCGCTCAGCATTAGTTTATCAAATGCGGAATGAAGTAGGGTTAGATGTGATTAAGCAAAAAAAACGCGTTTTAATGCGTGTTTTATTGAAAGGATTAAGAGAAATTGAGGGAATTAAAATTTATGGAGGTATGGAACATGAGGGGATTGTTTCTTTTAATATCAAGGGGATTTCACCTTTTATTTTGGCACATTATTTGAGTTATAATTATCAAATACAAACGCGCGCAGGATGCAGTTGTGCAGGTCCTTATGGGCATGATTTGTTAGGTTTAGAAGACGGGGTATTTTTAGGTGAAGATAGTCAATATGGCTGGCTTAGAGTAAGTTTGCACTATACGCATACTTTATTTGAAATAGAACACTTATTGCTAGTTTTGAAAAAATTAGTAGATTTATTACGAGTTTCTTAAAAAGGATAGTGATGAAAAAAGATTCTGTAATTTTTGTGGCAGGACATAGGGGGCTTGTAGGTTCTGCAATTTTAAAAACATTGTTATCTAGGGGATATTGTAATGTGATTGTAAAGACTAGAGAAGAGTTGGACTTGCTTGATTTTTACGCATTAGAAGAATTTTTTAAGACGCATGCTATAGAGTATGTGTTCTTATGTGCAGCAAAGGTAGGGGGGATAGTGGCAAATAATACTTATCGTGCAGATTTTATTTATCAAAATCTAACTCTACAAAATCATATGCTATTTTTAGCATATAAATATGGAGTAAAAAAACTTTTATTTTTAGGATCTAGTTGCATTTACCCTAAAAATTCTCCACAACCTATCAAAGAAGAATATCTCTTAAGCGGTGAGTTAGAATACACCAATGAACCTTATGCGATCGCTAAAATTGCAGGGCTTAAAATGTGTGAATCTTTTAATTTGCAATATGACACAAATTTTATTTCTGTGATGCCGACAAATTTATATGGTGAAAATGATAATTTTGATTTACAGAATTCGCATGTCTTGCCTGCTTTGATGAGAAAGTTTCATGAAGCAAAAATACGCGGTGAGGATCATGTTGTTGTATGGGGTAGCGGGAATCCTAGAAGAGAATTTTTACATAGTATGGATATGGCAGAGGCTTGTATATTTTTGATGGAAAATATTAATTTTAGTGATCTTATTTGTGAAAATATGAAAAATCAAATAAAAAATACACACATTAATATTGGTTTTGGCGAGGATATTAGTATTAAAGATTTAGCATTTTTAATAAAAGAGGTAGTGGGATTTAATGGTAAAATTGTTTTTGATCATACAAAGCCTGATGGGACACTAAAAAAATTGCTTGATAGCACAAAGATTTTTGACCTTGGTTGGAAACCAAAAATTAACCTTAAAGAGGGGATTTTAAAAACTTATCAATGGTATTTAGAAAATGAAAAAAAATAAATTTTTGCATGATATTGGCTTGATTTTTACTCTGATTACAAGAAGAGATAAAATGATTTTATTTTTTTTATTATTTGCCACCTTATTTCTTACTCTTGTAGAAACTTTTGGAGTGAGTGTGATTATGCCATTTATTACTTTGGCAACAAACCCTGATTTGATTTTAAACCAAAGAATCCCTAGAGAAATTTATGATTTTTTTAACTTTAAAAATACTACAGATTTTATGATCACATTTTCTATTGTTTTGATTATTTTTTATATTTTTAGAGCAGTTTATAATATTACTTATAATTATTTTTTAAATCGCTTTGTATCACGGAAATATCATTATTTTTCTTATAGTATTTTTTGTAGAGTTTTGCGTTCAGATTATGAAAATTTTTCCAAAAAAAATCTTGATGAAATTCGTAAAAAAATCGTGACAGATTCTTTGCGAACATCGCAATTTTTGAGTAGTTTTTTAAATATTTTTGCAGAAATTAGTATTGGATTGCTTTTGTATGTAATTTTATTGCTGATTAGTTGGAAAATGACAATGATTTTGACTTTATTTTTGGGAATTAATGTTTTTTTGATTGTCAAAGGTGTGGGTAGGGCTGTGGATAAACAGGGTCAAGAACGATCAAAAAGTGAAGAGGGGTTTTATAAAATTATTTCGCATACTTTAAGTAATTTTAAAATTGTGAAATTGCGTGCAAAAGAAGAAGAAGATTTTAGACTTTTTGAACAAATTTCTTTGAAACGTTCTAGAGCACAGGCGCTTTATGGAACCTTAACGCTTTTACCTAGAAATATTTTAGAAACTATTGGTTTTTGTATTTTGGTGGCATGTGTGGGATATATTTTATATTCTTATGGAGATGCAAAAGCAGTTTTGCCTATTGTGTCTATGTATGCTTTAGCGCTTTATCGCGTATTGCCATCTGTGACAAGAATTTTGGATCACTATAATGCAATGCTTTTTGTTGGTAAGGCAGTAGAAGATATTTATGAAGCAATGACAGACGAGGAAAAAGTAGAGGGGGATACTCAGGTTATTTTTGAAAATAATATTATTTTAAAAAATATTCACTTTTCTTATCCAGGAAAAAGAGAATTATTTCACGGGCTTGATTTAGAAATTAAAAAGGGTGAAAAAGTAGCGTTTGTGGGGACAAGTGGCGCAGGAAAATCAACTTTAGTAGATTTAATTATCGGAATCTTGCAACCAAAAGATGGAGAGATTTTGATTGATGGTGTGAAATTGAATTCTGAAAATATTCGTTCATGGCGTAAAAAGATAGGATATATTCCTCAAGATATTTATCTTTTTGATGGGAGTGTGGGCGAAAATATTACCTTTGGGAGCAAGATGGATAAAAAACGCTTAATCGAAGTTGCAAAAATGACAAAGATTTATGATTTTTTGCAGGAAAATAATGGATTTGATACACAGGTTGGTGATGGAGGTAAGCAGCTAAGTGGTGGTCAAAGACAACGTATAGGGATTGCAAGGGCGCTTTATAATAATCCTGATATTTTGGTACTTGATGAGGCTACGAGTGCTTTGGATACGAAAACAGAGAGTGTTATTATGGATGAGATTTATAATATTGCAAAAAATAAAACACTTTTAATTATTGCACATCGCTTAAGTACAATTGAAAGATGTGAAAAGAAAATTATTATTGGTAAAAAATAAGATGAAAATTGGTGAGACAAAATATATTGACAACTTTTGTCAATGTGATAATTCTTAAAACAAAATACTAATTTAGAGACAAGAGGTTATAAATAACAATGGATGATAATGGGGTAATTGGAATTATGAACTGTGAAGTATCCCACAAGAGTGGGATAGAAGTTATTTGGTAACGATGGTTTTTACTCCATTGCGTGTATATACCAAAATTCTTTTGCTTTTACCTTTAAATTTATTGATTGCATTGGTAAAATCTGCTGTATTTTTAATACTGATATTTTCAATTTGAGCGATGATATCACCTTGATTAAAGCCTGCTTCTTGTGCTGGAGAATCTTCTGCTACACTTGTAATGATAACACCTTGAATACTATTACTAATATTGTATTGTTGTCTCATTTGTGGAGTAATGCTTTCTACTCTAAGTCCCTTTAGTTCTCCTTCATCATTATTTTTTGTATTCACAGGATTATTGTTTTTTTCTGCATTACGCTCTGCAAGATTAAGAGTAATTGTTTGTTCTTTGCCATCTCTTAGAATTTTTAGTGTTGTTGCAGAGTTTGGCTTTAAAGTACCAATAAGATTTTTTAACTCAGCACTATTTTTTATCTTTTTGCCATTAACCTCGGTGATAAGATCCCATACCATTAAACCTGCTTTTTTTGCAGGAGAATCTTTTTCTAGGCTAATTACCACAGCTCCTTCACGATTATTATAACTATCTCTAAGATCGTTATTGATATCTTGAATACCTACACCAAGATATCCTCTTTGTATTTTTCCATCTTTTATGAGTTGATTAACGACATTTTTTACCATATCCGAAGGGATAGCAAATCCAATTCCGAGATTACCTCCAGATCGTGAAATGATTGCAGTATTAATTCCTACCAAAGCCCCTCGTGTATCAATAAGAGCTCCCCCTGAATTTCCAGGATTGATGGAAGTATCTGTTTGTAAGAAGTTTTCATAATTATTAATTCCCATACCGTTTTTGTTGAGAGCAGAAATGATTCCTTGAGTAACCGTTTCTCCTACACCAAAAGGATTACCTATTGCAAATACAACATCTCCTACTAATACATTATTGCTATTTGCAAATTTGATATAGGGTAAATCTTTTTTATCAATTTTAATTACAGCTAAATCGCTATCAGGATCTGTACCCACCAAGGTTGCGTTATATTCTTTTGAACTATCTGGTAGGGTAACAAGAATCTTGCTTGCCCCATCAATTACATGGTTATTTGTGACAATATAGCCATCAGGAGAAACAATTACTCCACTTCCTAGCGCGCGTTCGATTCTATCTTTGGGGACTTGATTGTAGAGATCGCCAAAAAATTGTTGGAAGAATGGATCATTAAACATAGGATTATTTTGTAAAGAAGATTTGATTTTTTTTTGTGTAGAGATATTTACCACAGCCATAATGGCATGCTTGATAGAATTATTATAAGAATATACGCTTGTTGTTGATGTATCTGGTTGTGTGCGTTGCGTAACATCTGGCATATTCTCTATTTCAAATGCTCCAAGACTAAGAGTTAGAGCAAGGCTTAGAATAATCTTGTTTTTCATAAAAACTCCTCGCAAGTTATGATAATTTAATAAGAAAAAAAATTCTAAATTGAAAAAACAAACAACAGCAAAACAAAAAATTAACACAGGTAAATGAAAAAAAGAATTTTGTTATAATTTTGTTTTTATCAAGTTTCAAGGAAATAAAAGATGAAAAAATTTTTTGAAATGATTTTATGGAATACAAGATTGATTGTCTTGTTGGCAGTGATTTTATCTTTGGTGGGATCGGTGCTTTTATTTGTTGTGGCTAGTTGGGATATTGTTGAAGCAGGAATGCAGACTGTAGCATATTACACAGGTAGTATAAGTCATGAAGAGAGTGATATTCACAATCTTTTATTAAATACAATTATTAGCTCTGTTGATTTATATTTAATTGCAGTGGTACTTTTAATTTTTTCTTTTGGGCTTTATGAGCTTTTTATTTCAAAAATCAATATCAAAGAAATTTCTAACATCAAGGTCTTGGAGATTCATACTCTAGATCAGCTTAAAGATAAACTTGCAAAAGTAATTGTGATGGCATTGATTGTGGCATTTTTTTCAAAAGTGCTTAATATGGAAATCACATCGACACTAGATATGATTTATTTTGCTGCTTCAATTCTCGCATTATCACTAGGACTTTATTTTTTACATAAAGACTCTAAGCATTGATCAATTCCTCTTTGTTTTTGATGGGAGGAATTTTTGAGTTATTTTTGTGCGACAAAACCACGGTCAATTCCCGCAAAATCTTTATAAAAATCTGCTTTGTATCCCACTTCTGTGAGTGCATTTTGTAAAACTTCTTTTTGGTCGTATCCCATTTCACAGGCTAAAAACCTTACCCCTCTTTTTTGAGATTCTTGGATGATTTGTAATAAAATTTCATACCCTCGTTCCCCACCAAATAATGCAGTATGGGGTTCTAGGAGAACATGTGGCTCTAAGGGATAGTCTTTTGCGATATAAGGGGGATTGGAGATGAGTAAATCAATATCATTTTGTACAGAATCTATAAGATTTGTGTGCAATAGGGTAATTTTATTTTTGAGATTATTTTGTGTGGTATGGAATTTTTCAATATTAACTTGTGCTACTTCTAAGGCTTGTAATGAAATATCTGTGGCAATGATATTAATATCAGGATATTTTAACGCAAGAGTAATAGCAATAGCACCGCTTCCTGTGCCTATTTCAACAATATTTTTTAGTTGATAATGCTGGATAAAAAAATCTACAGAATTGATGAGCAATTCTGTTTCTGGGCGAGGGATAAGGACATTGGAATTGACATAGAAATTTTTACTATAAAACCCTGCTTGATGGGTGATATATTCAACAGGATAGTTGTTTTTTCTTAGTTCAATATAATGCCAGAATTTTTCAAAATCATCTTCATGTAATAATTGATCTCCCCAAGTGTGTAGCCATTCTCTAGTTGTTTTTAAGACATATGCAAGCAAAATTTCACTCTCTAGAGATGGGCGTAGATTTATTATGGAAGATTGAAGTAGATATTTTTTTGCTTTAAGTAATGCTTCATTAATTTTCAAATTGATACTCCAACACTTTAAGTCTGTTGAGTAATGGGGGGTGCGTATAGTGAAAAAATACATAGATAGGGTGAGAATGTGGGAATGATTTATTTTCATTAACAATTCTTACTAGTGCATTTGCAAGTGTAGATTTATTGGTAAGGCTTGCTCCAAAATCATCCGCAGCATATTCTGCTTTTCTATTAAAATAACCAATTAGTGGCATAGCCCAAAAAGATAAAATCGGAGATAAAAGGATCATTAATGCTAAGATACCACCATTATTACTATAGATTCCTAAGTCTTGTAGGATTTGAATACTTAAAACTCCAGCAATAGAAAACATGATAAAAATCAAAACCCCGCTAATAAAAAAATTTTTGATAATATCTTTGTGTTTGAAATGTCCAAGTTCATGTCCTAGTATTGCAAGTAATCCATCTGTGCTTACCTTGTTTAGTAGAGTATCAAATAAAATTACGCGTTTTGCTTTGCCAATACCACCAAAATATGCATTTAATCTGCCATCTCTACGGCTTGCATCCATAACAAAAACACCATTATTTTTAAAACCGACATGATCAAGCAAGTGTGTAATTTTTTTCTGTAATTCTTCATTTTTTAGTGGAGTGAAAGTGTTAAAAAGTGGTGCAAAAACAATAGGATAAAAGATATTAAATAATAATATTGCAATAATAGCAACACAGGCGCCATAAAGCCACCAAAACTCAAAATGATCTGCGAAGTAAATAAAAATATAACTAAAGATTGTTCCAATCACTGTCAAGACAATAAAACTTTTTAAGGTATCAATAAAAAAGAGTTGTTTGGTGGTGGTACTAAAGCCATATTGTTTATCTAGTATCATGGTTGAATAATAATTAAAAGGAACGTTTAAAAAGGTTTGCAGTAATAAAAAGCCCATGAAAAAGGCTACTCCTTGTAATGTTTGGGAATCTAAAAAGGTTTGCAAATAATACATTAGCATTTCAAAACCAAAATATACCCAGCATATAAATAAAATAGTTTCATAAATCAGCATAGTTAAGGAAAAATAAATTTTTTTGATAGCATATTTTCCAGATTTTATATAGTCTTGTTGAGGTAAAATCACAGCTTTTGCGTGTAATTTTTTTTGGATGTAGCGGACTTGTAAAATATCAATATAAAATTTTGGTATTACATACAACAACACAAAAACAGAAATTAGAATAAATGTCATTTTTTCATCTAACCTTTATGATAATAGTTGTAGAATAATAAATTAAGAATCTTAATCTATGTTAATAATGCGGGAATGAAGCATTGCTTAGAAGGATTAAGAGATAAAACATGAAAATTTATGTCAAAATACAGAAAATATCAAATCAGATTTTATTCTTGAGAAAGTAGGGTGAAGACATGCAATCAAAATATCTATTTGTTACAGGAGGGGTTTTAAGTTCGTTGGGCAAGGGGATTTCCTCTTCATCCATTGCTACTTTATTAAAGGCAGCGGGGTTTAAGGTTTCGATTTTAAAGATTGACCCTTATATTAATGTGGATCCGGGGACGATGAGTCCATTAGAGCATGGAGAAGTCTTTGTAACAGCGGATGGTGCAGAAACAGATTTGGATATTGGACATTATGAGAGATTTTTGGATACTAGTCTTGAAAAAAGTAATAATTTTACAACAGGACAAGTTTATCTTTCTGTAATTGAAAATGAAAGACAAGGGAAATATCTTGGTAAAACCATTCAAGTGGTACCACATATTGTTGATGAAATCAAATATCGAATCAAAGAAGTTGCAAAAGGTAATGATTTTTTAGTAGTTGAGCTTGGTGGTACGGTGGGGGATATTGAAGGAATGCCATATCTTGAAGCAATGCGTCAAATGAAGCATGAGCTTGGGTTTAAAAGAGTAATTAGTATTCATGTGACTTTGATTCCTTATATTAAGGCAGCAGGCGAGTTAAAGACAAAACCCACACAACATTCTGTTCAAGAATTGCGTCGTATAGGTATTAGTCCGCAAATTATTTTAGCTAGATCAGAAAAACCTTTAAGTAAAGATTTAAAAAAGAAACTTGCTTTAAGTTGTGATGTTGATGATGATAGTGTTATTGTTGCAGAGGATGCAAAAAGTATCTATCAGTGTCCATTAAATTTCTTAAAGGAGGGTGTATTAAATGCAATTGCAAGGCACTTTGGGATAGAAAATATCACCCCTAATATGGACGATTGGGATGTTTTGGTTAAAAAAATTATTTCCCCAAAAAATACTATTTCTATTGGTTTTGTAGGGAAATATCTCGATCTTAAAGAATCTTATAAATCCTTGACTGAAGCGTTAGTGCATGCAGGAGCAAATCTTGATACTTGTATTGATATTAAATGGATTGATAGTGAAAAACTTTCTCAAGAAAATATTACTGAACTTAGTGATGTAGATGGAGTTTTGATTCCGGGGGGATTTGGAAGCAGAGGAGTTGAAGGAAAAATTTGCGCAATTACTTATGCAAGAGAAAACAAGATTCCTTTTTTGGGGATTTGTTTGGGTATGCAACTTTCGATTTTGGAATTTTTGCGTAATGTTGTGCAAATCAAGGAAGCAGATTCTGTAGAATTTAATCCTAACACTAAAGAGCCGGCTATTTATCTTATTGAAGATTTTATTGATCAAAATGGACAAGCACAAATTAGAACACATAAATCCCCAATGGGAGGAACAATGCGTTTAGGTGAGTATGAATGTATTTTGAAAAAAGATTCTGTGATTTATCAAAGCTATAATAGACAAGAAATTATTAAAGAACGCCATCGTCATCGTTATGAGGCAAATCCAAAGTATAAACCTATGTTGGAAAAATATGGTATGTTTGTAAGTGGAGAATCTAAAAACCAACTTATTGAAGCAGTGGAAATTAAAGATCATCCATTTTTTGTTGCAGTGCAGTTTCATCCAGAATTTACTTCAAGATTAAAAAACCCCAATCTCATAATCTTAGATTTTGTAAGACAAAGTTTAAAAAATAAAAAATAAAATGATGGAACGATTAAATTGGGAAAAAGTGAAATATATTTTAGAATCACGATTTATTAATGATTCTTTTTCTTCACTAAAAGATCTTCCTCATCCCTATGTTTTTAAAGATATGGAAAAGGGAGCAAGTCTTGTTAAAGAATGTATAAATAAGCAACAAAAAATTTTAATTGTTGGTGATTATGATGTAGATGGTACTTTGGCAAGTGTAATCATGATGCGTTTTTTTGCATTGCTAGGGTATAAAAATGTTGCATATTATATCCCTAATCGTTTTAGTGATGGTTATGGGGTGAGTGTAGAAATTATTAAAAGATATGAAAGTGATTTAATAATTACCGTGGATAATGGTATTAGTGCTATTGATGTAGGGGAATATTGTTTTGAGAAACAAAAAAAACTTATTATTACAGATCATCATGCTGTGCAAGATAGGATTCCTAGAGCAGATGCGCTTATAAATCCACAGCAAGAAAATTGTGATTTTCCACAAGATAGTATTTGTGGTGCGGCAGTGGCATGGTATTTTTGTAATGCTATAAAAATTGCATTAAAAAAAGATATTTCCTTAGTTTTTTTATTGAAATATGTTGCTATTGCAACTATTGCAGATATGATGCCTTTAGTAGAGCTTAATCGGATTTTTGTAAAAAAAGGTTTAGAAATTTTTGAAAAATCAGAATTGTTGGAAGATATTTTATTAAAAACCTTGCTTAAATCTCCCTTGATTACCGCACAAGATGTGGCATTTTACATTACTCCTTTATTAAATAGTGCGGGCAGAATTAAAGATGCGGGACTTGTGTGTGAATTTTTTCTTGCAAAAGATGAGCAGGAGACACATAAAAACTTTACTCTTTTAAAAGAATTAAATCAGGAACGCAAAGATCTTGCCCAAAAAATTACACTAGAGTTGGAACACCATCTTGTTGAAAATGATTTTTGTGTTGTTGCTTATCATGAAGATTGGAATGAAGGTGTTTTGGGGATTTTGGCAGCAAAACTTGCAAATATTAAAAACAAACCTGCTTTTGTTTTTCGTCTTAAAGATGGAGTTTTAAAAGGGAGCGGACGAAGTGGTGGTTTGATCGACATTTTTCAAACACTTTTGCCCGATAATGATAATTTTGTACGTTTTGGAGGGCATTCTGAAGCAGTGGGGATTAGTATTACATTGGAGTTTTTAGAAAGCTTCTTGGATATATTTGCAAAAAGACAAATTTATAAAGAAGAAAAGGAAACCGAAGTTTTAGGGGAGCTTTTATTGATTGATATTAATAGAAGATTACTAGATGTAGTACGGAGTTTTGAGCCGTATGGACAAGGCAATCCTGTACCACAATTTCTTGTTAAAGATGCAAAAATTTATAAAAGTAAAACTTTAAAGGATTTGCATCAAAAATTTGAATTAGAAAATCAAGTGCAAGCAATAGAATTTTTTAGTGAAGATTTTTATAAACAAAATGATCGAATTGATTTTTATTGTACATTGCAAGAAGAGCATTATAAAAAAACTCCAATGCTTGTGATTAAAAAAATTTTATGCCATTTGTAACAAAAGAATTTTTTCTTACAGATTCTACAAAAGCTTTTATGTTTTTGGAAAACTCTTTAGGATATTCTAGTAAAGAGGCACAAAAAATTATTGATAAAGCAAGATTGTATTATCCTAATGGGGAGATTATTAAAAAATCTCAAGTAATTTTTGGCAAAGTGTGTTTGGATGTTTTTGAACCACAGGTTTTTTTAAAGCCTATTTTTGTGCATAGAGATTTTGCAATTTTTCATAAACCTTATAATCTTTTAACACATCCTAAGGGTAAATTTTCTCATCAAAGTTTATGTGATAGTATTAAGGGGATTTTTGGAAAAGATGCTAATCCTGTACACCGGTTAGATTTTGAAACCAGTGGAATTATACTTGCAAGTTTGCATAAAGATGCAGAAATTAAACTTAAGAAAATGTTTGAAGCTAATATGGTGCGAAAAATTTATCGTGCGTGGGTATGGGGAAGAATAGAAAAAGAAATGATGATAGATTTAAAAATCCTTTCACCAAATAAAGAACAGAAAAAACAAAGCCTTGGCATACGCTCAAGAATTGATAAAAATGGTAAAGAAGCATTGACTTTTATTAAGCCTTTGGATATTAGAGAAGATAGGACACTTTTAGAGATATTTCCTATTACAGGGCGTACGCATCAAATTAGAATCCATCTTTTTGCTATTGGGCATAGTATTATTAACGAGCCTTTATATGGCGTAGATGACAAGGAGGCATGTTTGTATTTAGATCATAAACTTGAGAGTAAAAAGCAATTATTTTTACATGCAAGAAGTCTTGATTTTTGTTATGAAGGACAGAGATATTTTTTTAGTGTAGATGAAAATTTTTTAGATTTGGGCAAATAAAAATTATAATGATTTGGATTTGATATCTGAGTTAGAGTGCAATGTCTTGTAAATTCCAAATAGGCAGAAAGATTCCAATAGTGAGATAAAGCACCATTATTGCACTAAAAAAAGTGGCTAGTGGCTCCAGATATAGTAGTAAATTTTCCAGAATATTTTGATGTAGCATTCTATAGCGTTCTGCAATATGTAAAAATACTTTATCAATTTTTCCGCTTTCTTCTCCACTAGATAAAAGTGCTAAAGTAATAGAATCTAAAAAGTGACTTTGAGAAAATGAGTGCTTGAGGGTATTGCCCTCATTGATAAAAAAATAGATTTTTAAGAAATCTTGTTTTAAAAATTGATTATCTAAGAGTTCTAAATTTGTATAGAGACTATGTTTGATATCATTGCCTGTGATTTGAAAAAAATACAAGGTTTGAAAGAAAACATCAAGGCGATAATATAAAATAATATTTTTAATTAGTGGGATTTTTAAAAATAGTTTATGTACAAAGATTTTACATTTTTGTTTTCTATAAAAAATAATAAAAATTCCAATACATAAAATAATACACAAAATGATGAGAGGAAAAAAGTTTTTTATAAAAGAATCTAGAGCAATTAGACTCATTGTGATCCAGGGGAGTTTGGCTTGATTGTTGTCAAAAAATCCTTGAAATTCTGGAATGATCAAAGAGATTGCAAGAAAAAATGCCATGATAATACTGAAAAATACAATCATAGGATAAAAAAGAGCTTTTTGCATACGCTTTTTGTAGCGATTTTGTTCTTGTAAATCTTGTTTAATAAGTGTGAAATGTTCCACAAGTCTTCCAGTTTTTTCGCCAGATTCTATAAGCATATAATGTAGAGGTTTTAGGGTTTTGCCAAATACCAAAAAGCTTGTTTTTAGGTCTTTTCCTTCTTTGAGGTTTTGAAATACGCACATAAGAATTAAATTTAGTTTGGTGTTTTGAGTATTTGCACAATGCATAATAATTTCATCAAGGGGTAAAAAAGAATGTAATAATAAAATCATTTGCTCAAAGCATAAAATTAATGTTTCCTTTTTTATGGAAGAAAAAAAATGCCATTGTTTGTGTGGGTAAATTTCAATAGGGGTAATTTGCAAACTTAATGCTTTATTCTTTGCTTCTTCTGGTGTTTTGGCTCTAAGGGTTTTGATTTTCTTTTTACCATTTTTAATTCCAATAATTTTGTATTTATTCATAATCCAACTCTATGATTTCACCTTGCCGGATCTTATAATTAAGATTTGCCTGTAAATCTTCAAAATCTATATTTTCAAGATAATCTTCCAGGGTTTCATTTCGAATGGCTTTTTTTATATTTTTGTCAAGCAATAAAACTTCAGTGGCAATTTCTCTACCCAAAATCCCTTGCATGCTGCATTTTTGGCAACCTTTTTGTGGGAGATTTTTGCAATAAGGACAAGGTTTTTTATAAAGGCGTTGGGAAATTATCAAGAGTAGTGAGCTAAGAATTTCTTGTTTATCCAACCCCATATTACGGATTCTTTGTAGAGTGCTAACGCAGTCATTACTATGGAGTGTTGCTAGGACTAAATGTCCTGTTAATGCTGCTCTAAATGCGAGATTTAGTGTAGTTTTATCACGGATTTCACCTACCATAATAATATCTGGATCATGCCGAAGAATTGCTTTTAGTGCATCTTGGAAATCAAAGCCATTTTCACTAGAAATTTTGACTTGTGAAGCAAAGTGCATTTTGTATTCCGGAGGATCTTCAAGAGTGATAATTTTTTTATTTTCTTTTTTAAGATATTCCAATATTGCATAAAGAGTTGTAGTTTTTCCACTGCCTGTAGGTCCTGTAACAAGAAAGATACCATAGGGATTTTTTAGGGCATGATAAATAAGATTAAGATGTTTGGGTGTAATATGTAAATCTTGTAGGCTTAGGTTATCTTTATTTTTGTAAAAGATTCTTATGGTAAGTAATTCTCCTTGATAAAGAGGAATGTAGGCAATTCTAAAATCATAAGTAATTTGATGAAAAGTGGCACTATATCTACTATCTTTAGATTGTTGTGTGTTGGTGATATCAAGTTTGGATTCTAGTTTGATTTTTGAACAAAGTGTTTTAAAAATTTCGTTGCTAAAGTAGCTAACAATTTCTAAATCTCCATGGATTCTAAATCTAAGATAGCCTTTATCCATAAAACTTTCTAGATGAATATCACTTGCTTCAAAAATTATTGCTTGTTGTAGGATAAAGTGAAAAAGCTCTTGAATATTGTGCTGTATTTTTTGTTGCATTTCTTGAAAATTTAAAAATTTTGCATAGCGATAAAAAGTTTTTTGTGTAATAAGGTGAAGTTTTGGAATAGATTGAAAATGATGTTTTAATATCTCTTGCACGATCACATAATTTTCTTTTTTTGTGAGAGCGATATAAGGGTTTTGTTGTTCATCACTAAAAAGTAGAGCTTGATATTCTAGACAAAAATGCTTGCCTAGAATCTTGAGATTATCAGGATGAGGGAAGAGATTCATTGTAGATTTTGTTTATAGTATTGGAGTATAGCGATAGCTTGTTTTTTATAGCCCATTTTATAGATATTTTTGGCATACAAAATCCAAGTATCTTGTTTTTTGGGTGAAATTTTTTCAGCACGATATGTCCAAATTAAAGAATCTTGATAATTTCCTTGATTGTATTTTTCTTGTGCAATTTTTATAGCATGATTATAATTTAACGTGCCACTAATTTTGGAATCAAAAAATCCTTTTGGTATCGGAAGCTCACCATTATTGAGGTTATATGGGTATGTTTTTTCGATTTTTTGCAAAGAGGGGAGAGATGTGTGGTGGTTTGGTGATTTAAAAAAATAAAAAAGTAAAAAAATAATAATGGTAAAAATACATAAAAATAGTAAGGGGGGCAAAAAAGTCTGCAACAAAGATTTTTTAAAGAGAGGTGTTTTCATCTTGTTCCTTAAATTGAATAATTTTTGGGGTAATTACTATGACCATTTCTTGTACTTGTTTAGCTTCTTTTGAATAAGAAAAAAGATATTTTATCAAAGGAATGTATCCTAAAAGAGGAATCCTTTTCTTTTCTTTGGAATGGACTTTGGAGATTAGACCACCTAAGATAACTTTTTGATTGTTTTTAAGTCGCACGATTGAAGAAATTTGATTAGTAGATAGATTAGGGGGAGAGAGTAGAGCATCTGCCTCATTTTCAATTTTTATATCTTTTGTAGCGGTAATAGAGGGATTGATTTTCAAGATAATATAATCATCTTCAATAGATGGCGTAATATCTAAAAGGATTCCAGAAAAAATACTGGGATATTGTTGCCTTGTGTTTTGTAGGGTGGTGGAACTATTGCTTGTTTGGTAGATGTAATTTTGTGTGTAGCGGATAATATTACCTACAGAAATAATGGCAGGTTGGTTGTTTAGAGTAAGAATTTTTGGATTGCTAATAGTTTTGACATTGCCATATTGATATAAGAATTCTATAATTTTTCCAATGCTTAGGTCTTGTGGAAAAATATTTATACCGTATTGTAAATTAGAGCCTTGAATGGTTGTTAGTGGATTATTTTCTTTATTGATTCCAAGACTATAAAATGTACTCCAATCGATACCTGTGGTTTGAATATCTTTGTGGCTTATGTTCAGGATATTTACATCAATTAATACTTGTAGGCTGATTTTTTTATTAAGTGCTTGAAGATATTTTTTTGCTCTTTTAATTTGAGAGGGTGAAGCGGTAATTGTGATGAAACCCGAGCCTTTGTTAATGGTGATCGGGTGATGATCTTTTAATGGAATATGTTTATCATTTTCTCTAAAAACAATATGCCAGAGTTCTTGTTCTAATTCACCCCAAAAATCAAAAGCATCAATAGAATAAATTTTACTTCCACTGCGGTTTGAAGATTCTTCTTGTTGGTTAGCAAGATTAAAGAGATTTTGTTGTGTATCGATATTGGGATTGATATTTTGTTGCAAAAAATGGTTATTATAAAAATTACTATCTTTATCTTGTGAAAAAACAATATTTGTATTGCTGGATGCAATGCGTGAGGTGGCGATATAGTGGATATAAAATGTTTTTGTTTGTAGACTTGAGATTTTGATGGTATTGTCTTTGAAGATGTAGTATAAATCCAGGGCTTCAAAACCAGTTTGTAAAATCTCATCAAGTTTGGAGTGATAGAAATTTAAAATAATATTTTTTTCTTCTAAAATACTTCTTGCGTATTTATCTTGAAAAATAATGCTTAACATACACTCTTGTGCAAGCATTTCTAAAATATCTTTAAAACTATTTTGATTACTCAGAGAAATATCAAAAGTTTTTTCTGAGCAAATGTGTGCAAAATTTAGAGTACAAAAGAGATAAAAAAGCAAAAAGATTCTCATTTTTTAAATCCCAAATACAAAAAATTTCCTTGCAGATCTTGTAATAAAACTGAGTGCATAGAAATTTCTTTGATAAAAAAACTTTCAACCACCTCTCCTTTTGCATACCATTTTTGGTTGATTTTAGCTTTTTTATTAAAAATCATTTCAAGATAAAGAGGCTCTGTTTTGAAAAAAATATTATTTGTAAGATTTTCGAGTTTTTTCAAATCTCTTTGTTGCGAAGAAAGTAGTGTAAGAAAAATACAGAAAATAAGGCATAGTTTCATATAAAATCCTTAATTTCTATAGCGATATAAAAAGCAATTTTTTTATGTAGTGGGTGGATTGAGATATCCCAGATAAAATTTTGTGCATTATTTTCAATTGTGTAAATCCAAGACATGAAGTCTTGCAAATTACCTTCGCCTTTGATGTAAAAAAATGAATGCTTTTTTTGCAAAGATATAATATTAAGATTTGTAGCATTTTGTTTAATAGATTGCAAGATAGTGTTTATGGGTTGTGTTTGAATCTTATGGTGTCTACCGATATGGTAGGCATATTCATTTTTTAAATTAGCATACATATTAAATAGGGGTTGAAAATGCTTGAAATAAAAGTATGCACATAGTGCAAAACACAAAAAAATACTCCAGAAATACTTTTCCCATAAATTTTTGGTATCCCAATAATTATAAAAAATGTGAAAAATATTCATTGATTTTGCCAGCTTGTTTCTGTGCAGTGATAGGGCGAGGTTTGGTAATCTTGCGTAGTGATATTTTTTATATTTGGGTAAAAAAGTAAAAGATAAGTTTCTAAATTTTTATTCCAAGTTTTAATATAATCTTTGTTGGCATGACAAGAATTTAGTAGCATAAAAAAATCTTTTTCTTGTGTGAGTAGGGTAAAACTTTCAAAATGCACTAGAGAGTGTGCGGCTTCTTTATTAAGGTGGTGGATAAAATTGTATTTAGAAAAATAGGTAGCAGGATCTTTTGCATTGTGATGAGAGGGATAGGTGTTTTGCCCAAGAGAAGCAATAGTTTTTTGTAGTTTATCGATAGAGTATTGTAGTATTGCAACACTAAAATTAAGCATGATAAATAAGATAGCAAAAAAACAAAATAGATAAAATAGACTTTGTTGGTAGAATCTTGGTTTTGCTGGTAAAAAGAGTGAAGGATAAAGCTTTAGGCATTGCAAACAAGCATCTTGGTAATAATTTGTTCCAAGGAGTGTAGAGAGGGATTCTTGATTTATAGGAATGCTTTCATATTTTTGATCAGTATAGATGGTTTGCACCGATTCTTTTGTAAAGTTTTTTATAGTTTCTATAGCAAGAAGTAGATCAGAAGGGTTTTCATTTTTTTGCAATAAGATGATTTTTTGTTGGTAAAGGGCTACTAAAAAATTTTTGAAACAAAAAAGTGTATTATTGGTATATTTTTGATCTAATGCAAGAGGAAGAAAAAATTCAGGAATACTTGCATGAGAAATAGAATCTTGTGGAACTGCAGCGACTAGTAATTGATCTCTTGGGGTTTCATACCACACTAGGCTGTAATTTTTTTGAATATCGAGTAGATTTTTTTGCATGCAAGTAGCAAGGATAAAATCTCTTGTTTTTTGGTGAAATTCCAGCTGATTGGATTCTAGAAGAATAACTGTGCAGTTTGTATAGGAAATGATTTGTGGTAATTTTTGTTTTTTTGAAAAAAAAGAAGGCATAGAAACATTTCCTTATTTGATAATTATTTTCAAAATTTACTTAATTATATAATAAAAATTATTTTTTATAAATATTTTTTTAATATTTTACATATTTTTTAATTTTTATTTAAATTTTAAATAAATTTTTATTTTTTATATAATAATTTTATGTTATGCAATATTTATAAGTTTTTGTGACTTTATTTTTACAAGGTGCGAGTTTTGGGTAGTAGTATGATTTATTAATATAATAATTGTGGTTTTCAAGGAGATGTTATTCTTAAAAACAAAAGCAATGATGAATTAAGACTTATACAACAAAAACTTAATCAAGAAAGAATAAGAGGAAAAAGTAGATGGTGAGTAACTCCCAAACCTCGGGTAGCTCGTCCACGATTCCAAGAATCTTTAAGGCTTTTACAGGTATCCCATCTAACTCAACCAACAGAGTTACTTGATGGAATACTAGCAAAAAATAATAAAAGGAGAAAAAATGAGTGAAGCAATTATTATTATTGAATCTCCCAATAAGGTAGAAAAAGTAAAAAAATATAGTGGTTATGAAACTTTTGCCATAATTGGACATTTTATGAATTTAGTGAGTTTTGATGAAAACTTTAAAGCTAAATTTGTCTATGATGAAAAAAAAGAAAAAGAGTATTTTTTATTATATTGAGCGATGCAAAAATAAAGTTGTTTATATTGCCACAGATCCTGATCGTGAGGGTTATGCAATTGGAAAAATGTTTTTTGATAAAATTAAAAATGTTGCAAAAGAAGTGTATCGAGCAGAATTTCATGAAATTACTTTAAATGGAATTAAAAAAGGTTTAAAAGAAGCCAAACTCTTTGCAAATACTTCTTTTTCTTACTATGATTCTTTTTTAGGTAGAAGAGTGGGTGATTTATTAATCGGATTTAGCCTTTCTCCTTATTTATCCAACCAGCTTAAAATTAAAGGAATGAGTGCAGGAAGAGTGCAAACACCTGCTCTTTCAATTATTGTGGATAGAGAAAGAGAGATTTTAGAATTTAAATCTCTACCTAAAGAACAAAAAGTTAGTTATTGTTTAGAGGCTATTGGTTTTTTAAAAAATAAACAAGAGTTTTTATTAAAAAACAAGCAAAAGACTTGGTAAGACTTTTGCTAGATAGGGTTGAAGTATGTGGAATTATTGAAAGGTTGTTCCACCATCAATGACAATTGTTTGACCTGTGAGCCATCCACTTTGTGTTTTGTCACATAAGAAAAATGCCGCCCCTGCAAGATCTTCCGGATTTCCCATTCTTTTTAATGGAGACTGCTCTTCTACTTTTGCTTTTACTTCATCATAGTCTGGAAAAGCACGAAGTGCATCTGTATCAATTGGTCCACCACTTACAGCATTTACGCGGATATTAAATTCACCAAGTTCTGCTGCTGCGTATTTTACCATTGTTTCTACTGCATTTTTAGAGTTTCCATGTCCTGCGTAATTAGGCATATAAACAAGATTTCCTGTAGAACTTAAAGAAATAATTGCTCCACCACCTACTTCTTTCATTCTTTTTGCTGCTTCTTGTGCTCCTACAACAAAAGCTAAAACAGTAGCAGTATAGATATTATTTAATCCTTTAGGTTTTAAACGCATAAAAGGAGCAAATCCACCCACAACACTACGACCATAGATAATTGCATTAGAGATAAAAAAATCTACCCGATTGAAATCCTCATCAATTTGTTTGAAGAGATCTATATATTGTTCAGGTTCCAACACATTTAAGGGATAATATTTTGCTTTAATGTTGTATTTTTTACTCACATCCTCAGCAATTTTTCTTGCCTCTTCCTCATTTTTGTTGTAAGTAAAGGCAATATTTACACCATATTCTGCAAATCTATATAAAATTGCCTTACCAATCCCTCTTGTTGCTCCACTAATGACTAAAGTTTTTCCTTGCATATATTCTTTTGTTTTATTCATTATCTTAGCACCTCATATTTTTGTAAAGTTTTTTCAATCAGCTCCATATGTTCTTTTGTAGGAGCTAGAAGTGGCAGTCTATATTCTAGCGTATTTATTAAACCTGATAAATACATTGCCGCTTTTATAGGTATCGGATTGCTTTCGCAAAATAAAACTCTATTTATATCATAAAGTTCATTATTTATTGCTTTAGATTCTGATAATTTTCCAGAAAGTGCATAGTTAGTAAGGTTTGCAATTTTATCAGGCAATAAATTTCCTGTTACAGAAATTACACCTTTGCCCCCATTTGCTAAAATGGGATAATTTATAGAATCTTCCCCACTAAAAATTGCCAAATCGTTTGCATAAGTATTGAGTTCAATGATTGTATTCATTGAACCATTTGCTTCTTTGATAGCAAAAATATTTGTTACATCTTGAAAAAGCCTAATTGCAGTGTGAGATTCTATCTCAACACCTGTTCTACCAGGTACATTATAAAGCATTAGTGGTATTTCTACGCTATTTGCCACTGCTTTATAGTGTTGGTAAATCCCTTCTTGTGTGGGTTTATTATAATAAGGGCTAACACATAAAATTGCATCTGCTCCACATTTTTGTGCAAAAACTGCTAGTTCAATAGCTTCAGAGGTTGCATTGCTACCAGCACCTGCTAAGACTTTTACTCCTGTATTTTTGCAAGTTTCAACTGCAATTTCTATGCATTTTTTATGTTCATTATGGCTAAGAGTGGCGGATTCTCCCGTGGTTCCTACAGGGACGCATGCTTGCATGCCATACTTAATTTGTCTTTTGATGTTTTGAATATAAGTTTCTTCATCAATTTTGTTGTTTTTAAATGGGGTAATTAAAGCACTCATCGCACCATTAAATCCAGAACCCATCATTTCTCCTTTTGTGGCTTGAGAATTACGCTTGTAGATTGATTTAAAATGAGATATTTTTTTGCTACTGCACAAATATCTTCTTTGGTTAGTTTATCAAAATTTTCTTCATACTCTAAGAGGGGTTGTATACTTCCTCTAGCAAAATAACTTCCAAATAAATCTGCTACACCAGAAGCACTTTCAAGATTGTATAAAAATTCTGCCTTTGCATTAATTTTTAGTTTTTCTAATTCTTCATTGGAGACATTCCCCTGCTTAATTTCTTCTATAATTTTTAAGATTTCTTTTCTAATATTTTCTGCACTTACTCCTTGATTTGCCGCGGCAATAAACATAAAGATTCCCTCATCAATAAGATCCATATTATATCCATAGATTTGATTGACAAGGCGTTTTTTATCTACAAGTTCGCGATAAAGGAGACTACTTTTTCCGTTGCTAAGAAGCCCAGATAGCGCATTTAATGCAATTTGATCTTTATGTTTAAAGTTTGGAATTTTAAATCCAAAAGCTAACCACTCTACTTGTGTATCTTTATGGATTATTGCGCTTCTTTCACCATCTTGTTTGGGTTCTTTGCTAAAAAAATGCGGTAATGTTGTTTTGTTTTTGATCGTGGAAAAATATTTTTCTACTTTTTCAAAAACTTTATTAGCATCTACATCTCCTGCAACTAGTACAATAGCATTTTGTGGCTGATAGTATGTTTTGTGGAAAGCCTTAATATCATCAATTTTCCAATTTAAAATATCATCCATAAAGCCAATGGGAGTCCAGTGGTAGGGGTGATATATAAATGCTGTGTTGAAAAATCTAAAATAAAGCGTTCCTATAGGAGAATTGTCTGTTCGCCAGCGTCTTTCCTCAGCTACTACATCGCGTTCAGGTAGAAATTCTTCTTCTTTTAGCAAAAGATTCTGCATTACTTCAGCAAAAAGCTCTAGGGATTTATCAAGGTTTTGTGTGCTTGATTTGATATAATAATGTGTATAATCAAAGCCCGTGGAAGCATTATCAACCCCACCAAATTTTTTTACAATCTCATCAAATTCACCAGCCTTTAGATTTTGTGTAGATTTAAAGTTTAGATGCTCTAACATATGAGCAATTCCACTTTTTCCCATAAACTCATTTCTTGATCCAACTTTGTAAAATATACTAGTTTGTATCACGTTGCTCTGATTTTGCAAAGGAATAACAACAACTTCAAGACCATTTTCTAGTTTTCTGCTTTCATATTTTGGCAAATTGCTTGCAATACTCATACTTACAATCACTCCTAATAAAAATAAAATTTTTTTCATAAATTTGCACCTATTGCTTCTTTGATATTACTAAAACCATCTGCTTTTAGCAGTGTGGTTAATTCTTGATTGATATTTTTGCAAATACTAGGACCTTCAAAAATAAAACCTGTATATACTTGTACCAAACTTGCACCATGGAGGATTCTTTCATAAGCATCCATTGCACTACTAATCCCGCCTACGGCAATAAGGGTAGTTTCTTTGAAGAAGTTTTGCGCTAAAATTTTAAAAACCTCAGAGCTTTTTTGTCGTAATGCTGCACCACTAATTCCGCCAATATCTTTAGGGTTTTTGACCACACTATAATCAAGAGTGGTATTTGTTGCAATAATTCCACTAGCCCCCGTATCAATAGCTTTTTTGCATACTTGCAACATTGAATCTGTAGAAATATCTGGTGCTATTTTTAAAAATAAAGGTTTGTTTGTATATGTTCTTGCCATACTAAAAAGCTCTCCAACAAAGCTTTCGTTTTGTAAATCGCGCAAATTTAGTGTATTTGGTGATGAAAGATTGAAGACATAATAATCTCCAAGTGTTAAAAATTCTTGTAAAAGTTTCTCATAATCGCTTAATGCATCTTCTTGTTTAGTTTGTTTATTTTTTCCAAAATTGATACCAATGGGCAAGCAAAAAGGATAGGATTTTTTTAAACGCTCCTTAATTGCATCTGCACCATCATTATTAAATCCCATTGCATTTTGTATGCTTTTTTCCTCGATATGTCTAAAAAGTCTAGGTTTTGGATTCCCTGATTGTGGGAGTTTTGTGATTGTTCCAAGTTCTAAAAATCCAAATCCTAATGTAGCTAAGCCTTCTAGCATTCTAGCATTTTTGTCAAATCCAGCTGCAAGTCCAATGGGGTTGTTAAAAGGGATTCCGCATACTCTGTAATAAAGCATAGAATCTTGATAGTAAAATTTTTTTAGTAAAACATCTTGAATAATGGGTTTATTTGCAAAATGTGCCAAAAAATTTTCTGCAAGATTATGGATATTTTCTGCATCAAACTTAAATAAAAAATCTCGGAATCTCTGATACTTTAACATTTTACCCCTTTTATTTTTTTAATTTTACTTAAAAAGCTTTAATCTTAATCTATTTGGTAAATATATGTAATCTTTGCCATAACTTTAAAATTATAGATTAATGTCTACTCCATATTATAATACTGCCATCTTTTTTAATTGCATAAGTGTTATAGTTCTCTTTATAATCCCCTTGCTCCATTCCTGGGCTTCCAATTGGCATATTAGGCACAGAAAGACCAATAATATCATTTGGTTTTTGTTGAAGAAGTTTTTGAATATCTTCAGCAGGGATATGTCCTTCTAAAAAGTATCCTTCCACATAGCCTGTATGACAACTTTGCATATTTTCTGGAATATTATATTTGTTTTTATAATCATAAAAATTAGCTATCTTAACATCTCTTGTTTTAAAGCCATTCTTTTTAAGATAAGAACTCCATTTTGTGCAGCATTCACAAGTGGGGCTTTCATAGATTGTAATAGTTTGTGCAAAGAGTATAAAAGATAGAGCCAAATATAAAAAAAACTTTTTCATTTAACACCTCTAATTTCAAGACCAGTATGAATTATAACAAAAACAATGAATCATTTTTTTATTTTAAAAAGTAAAAAATGTGTAAAAAAGTAAATATTTATTTTAAAAAATGTATTTTATTAAAATAAAAAAATACATTTACTAATTTTTTGGGAATATTGGATTGATTTTTGCGAATAAGTGTTGAGGAGATAACTATGAGTAATAATATGATGTTGATTGGTATTTTAGTCCTTGGCATCTTATTTATTATTTTTGCAATTACAAGGCTTAAATTACACGCATTTTTGGCCTTGTCTTTAGCTAGTATTTTTGTAGGGATGCTAGCAGGTATTCCTTTGGACAAAATTGGAAATATTTTAGAAAAGGGTGTTGGTGGTACTTTGGGGTTTTTGGCTATTATTATAGGGTGTGGTGCGATTTTGGGAAAGATTTTGGAAATTAGCGGAGGGGCATTGGTTATTGCAAATTCTTTATTAAAACTACTGGGGCCAAAAAGAGCAGATATTGCAATGATGTTTGTAGGTTTTTTTGCTGGGATCGCTGTTTTTGTTGAAGTAGGTTTTGTTTTATTAGCCCCTTTAATTTTTGTTGTTGCTAGAGAAATGAAAATTTCATATATTAAAATAGGCATTGCATTGGCAACTTCCTTGATGTGTGTGCATTGTTTGGTACCACCACACCCTGCAGCAACAAGTGTGGTTCAAAAACTTGATGCGGATATGGCACAGGTTATTATGTGGAGTATTTTCATTGGATTAATTGCAGCATTTTTTGGAGGCATCTTTTATTTGTGCACTTTTTCTTTTAGGGAATCTGAGGTTGAGAGTTTTGGCCATACTTTTGAAGATTCAAAAAAACTTCCCAGTGTATTTGCAACATATTTTTGTGTACTTTTGCCTTTATTTTTGATGTTTAGTAAGGTATTTTTTAATAATACCTTTGTTGGTTTTATTAGTAATCCCATAGTTGCTCTACTTATTGGAGTGATGGCAAGTTGTTATCTTTTGGGTGTATTACAAGGTTTTAATATGGGCGATTTATTAATAAAAAGTGGAGATTCTTTTCGAGAAATTGCAGGGGTTTTATTAATTATTGGTGCTGGAGGTGCTTTTAATGAAGTGTTAATTGCAAGTGATATTGGTGAGGCATTAAAACAAGTTTTAAAAACCTCTGAGCTTAATCCTATATTTTTAGCATGGCTTATTGCTATTATTTTACATGTAAGTGTGGGGAGTGCAACAGTGGCAATGATTAGTGCAGCTGGAATTATCGGAACTCTTGACACAGGTGTTAGTAAAGAGGTTTTATGTTTAGCTATAGGAAGTGGGGCTATTGGTTTAACAATTGTGACAGATAGTTTATTTTGGTTGGTAAAAGAAACATTAAGATTGGACATGAAAGATATGTTTAAATATTTTACTGGTGCAACAACAATTGCTAGTGTTGTAGGTTTGGGTTTAAGCTTTGTTTTATCAAAATTTATTTAGGAGAAAATGATGGTATTAGAACAATTAAAAAGAATGGAAGAGTGTTTTTGGTTAAATAATGATTTGACAACAGATTTAAAAACAGAATTGGAGTCAAATGGTATTAGATATTCAGATATTGAGGATGCGCGAGCAAGACTTAATCGTTTTGCTCCTTTGCTTAAAAAGATTTTTCCTATCACGCAAAAAAGTAATGGAATTATTGAAAGTCCTTTGGAGTGTATAAATAATTTTAAGTCGGTTTTGGAAAAAAAAGAAGATGTAAAAATTAGTGGAGATGTTTATATTAAACTCGATTCTCATTTGCCTATTTCTGGATCTATTAAAGCAAGAGGAGGAATCTACGAGGTATTAAAGTATACAGAAGATTTGCTTTTGCAAAATAATTTATTGAGTTTAGATTCTGATTATAGCTTAATTGTCGATCATAAGGATTTTTTAAGTCAATATAAAATTGCTGTAGGATCCACAGGAAATCTTGGGCTTTCCATTGGTATTATGAGTGCAAAACTTGGTTATAGAGTAGAGGTGCATATGAGCAATGATGCAAAAGAGTGGAAGAAGCAAATGTTAAGAGAGCATGGTTGCAATGTGATTACTTATGAAAGTGATTATGGTAGAGCAGTAGAAGAAGGAAGAAAGAGTTCTGAAAATGATCCTTTTTGTTATTTTATCGATGATGAAAACTCAAAAAACCTTTTTTTGGGTTATAGTGTAGCTGCAAGGAGATTAAAAGGACAATTAGAAAGCTTTGATATTCAAATTGGTGAAAAAAGACCACTTTATGTTTATTTGCCTTGTGGTGTGGGTGGTGGACCTGGTGGTGTAGCATATGGTTTGAAAAGTGTATTTGGTGAACATGTTAAATGTTTTTTCGCAGAACCTACACATAGCCCTTGTATGATGTTGGGGCTTTTGACAAGACGACATGATGCTATAAGTGTCAATGATATAGGGTTGGATAATAAAACAGCAGCAGATGGTTTGGCAGTGGGGAGGGCATCTAAACTTGTTGGAAGAGTATTAGAACATATTATTGATGGTTGTTTTAGTGTTAGCGATTCTAATATGTATAAATATCTTACATTGATGGCTAAGACACAAGATATATTTTTAGAACCAAGTGCATTGGCTGGTGTTAAGGGTCTTGTTTTTAGTAAAGAGCTTGGCAATATCCATCCTAATGCTTTGCATTTGATATGGGCTACTGGTGGCAGCATGGTGCCACCAGTAGAAATGGAAAAGTTTTTAAAAGAGGGTGAAAAATATCTTTAATAAAATGACAGAAAAGGAGGGGCAATAAATTTGATAATATAAAATTTTAGTTTATATACGCTTTTACTAATTGGTATATTTATTATTGAGTATATGATAGATTTTATGAAAAATAAATAGAAAAGGCTGGCAGCTTTGGTTGGGCTGTCACAAATTTTGATTTGTTTTTTTAAAGATCCTGAAATTTAAAATTGCTAAGAAGACTAGAAGCTTTTTTAAAATACTATAAGTTTTATTTTGAATTATTTGGTAGATGTGGGTTTATTATAAATAGCAATTAGTAATAATCATTTGTTTAATCAAGAATATAAATTACTAGAAAAATAAAAGTAATGATATATAATTCTACCATCATTTAAGATGGTAGATAAGATTATTTTTTCATCCCTACTTGTATCATTTTTCTTCTTAAGTAAGCAATCTTGCTTTGTAATGGTAACTCTTTTGGGCAAGTATCATGACAAGCAATTAAACTCATACAACCAAATACACCATCATCATTGCCTACTAGCTCATAAAAATCTTCATCACTTCTTTTATCGTGCGGATCAATCATAAATCTTACAATACGATTCATTCCTGCTGCACCAATAAAGTCCTCACGCATAAGTTTTGTAGCACAGCTGGCAATACAGCATCCACATTCTATGCATCTATCAAGCTCAAAAACCTCTTGGGCTACATCGGGATCAACTTTTTCTTCTACTTTGCTAATATCCACAGGGGTGTTGCTATGAATCCAGCTTTCTACTTTTTTTGTCATTCCTGCAAACCATTCCCCGGTATTTACACTCAAATCCTTGATAAGTTTAAATGCAGGTAGTGGCATAAGAGTAATTACTCCTTCTGCAAAATCTTGTGTTAGAGTTTTGCAAGCAAGACGCGGACGACCATTGATCATCATTCCGCAACTTCCACAGATTCCTGCACGACAGACAAAATCAAAGCTAAGATCCGGATCAAATTTTTCTCTAATCATATTAAGTGCAATAAAAATTGTCATAGAATGTGCTTCTTGCAATTTATATTCTTTAAAATGAGGTTTAGAAATTGCACTCTGTGGATCAAATTTTAAAACTCTTATTGTAATTATTCTTCCTTCGTTTTGTGGGGCGCTCATTATTTATCTCCTAATCTTTGATTTTTTACTTTATATTCTGGGTGTAGATCAAATGGCATTAATGCTTCTTGTAAGGTATAGCGATCCCCGCCATTTTCTTCGTTTCGCTTCGTGATTTCTGCGATTTCTGCATCACGCTTTTCTTTGTCAGGATGAGGAATAAAGTTTCCTTTCGCACCATAACCTCTCCAATCAGGTGTAATTTCCATGCTCATTACATCAAGTTCTTCGTATTCTAGTGTTGGTAATGTCTGATTAGGATCGCTCCATGAAGCAAGTGTTCTTTTTAACCAGTTTGCATCATCGCGCTTAGGATAGTCAATGCGTGTATGTGCACCTCTAGATTCTGTACGATTTAGTGCTCCTTTGGCAACGCATAGTGCTAGTTTTAGCATTTTTGGAACACGATAAGCATCTTCTAGTTCAGGATTGCTATGAAGTTTTTTATTTTTTACTTGAATATTTTTGGTTTTTTTATAAAGTTCTTCGAGTTCTGTGAGTGCTTCTTGTAGTCCTTCACCATCTCTAAAAACCCCTACTTTATCGTCCATGATTTCTTTCATTCTACTTTTAATTTTATAAACATCTTCTGTTCCATTATTATTGATTAGGGATTGAAGATATTGTTCTTGTTTCGTAATAAAATGCTCGATGGTTTGTGTGTTTATATCAAGATTTGCACCTTCGCAATGTTGAGCAAAATAATCTCCAATGATCATTCCTGCAACTGCTGCTTCGCTCACAGAATTTCCGCCAAGTCGATTAAATCCATGTAGATCCCAGCAACTTGCCTCGCCTGCACAAAATAGTCCTTTTAGATGTGTTTCACCTTTATAGTTTGTGCGCACTCCACCCATAGAGTAGTGTTGCATTGGGCGAATGGGCACCCATTTTTCTGCAGGATCAAGTCCAGCAAAAGTGATTGCGATATCTTGTACATCGCGTAAGTTTCTTTCTATATGTTCGCGTCCTAAAATTGCAATATCAAGCCAAACATGTTTTCCATAAGGAGAATCTACTCCCTTGCCACTTTTTATATGCTCTAAGATTCTGCGGCTTACAACATCGCGACTTGCTAATTCTTTTTTTTCTGGTTCATAATCTGGCATAAAGCGATAACCATCTTTATCTCTAAGTACACCACCATCACCACGACAACCTTCAGTCATTAAGATTCCACTTGGTACAAGACAAGTGGGGTGAAATTGCACCGCTTCCATGTTGCCAAGCTTTGCAATTCCTGTTTCCATCGCAACAGCAATACCGATACCTTCGCAAATTACTGCATTTGTTGTATTTGCATAAATTCTCCCATATCCTCCAGTTGCAAGTAGTGTTCCTTTAGATACATAAGCAGAAACTTCGCCACTAATAAGATCTCTTACTACCGCACCATAACAGCGATTATTTTCGTGAATAATTGCAATAACTTCTTTTCTATCTTGAATATCCACTCCATGTTTATATGCTTCATTAGCTACTGCATAAAGCATTGTGTGACCTGTAGCATCAGCAGTAAAACAAGTTCTCCATTTTTTTGTTCCACCAAAATCCCTACTTTGGATATAACCTTCTTTTTCTTTTTCTTCTGTGATGGTAACATGTTCACCATTAATTACGGCATTTCTATCACCAGCTTTGATTCTTGTCCAAGGCACACCAAAGCTTGCCAACTCTCTAATGGCTTTTGGAGCAGTAGTAACAAACATGCGCGCTACTTTTTGATCACAGCCCCAATCACTTCCTTTTACTGTATCCATAAAGTGCAAATCTTCATTATCGCCTTCGCTCATTTTCCCATTCCCAAGACTTGCTTGCATCCCGCCTTGTGCTGCTGCAGAGTGACTTCTTCGCACGGGAACCAGGCTTAAAACTATAGTGTTTAATCCTTTTTTTCTTGCTGATACAGAGGCTCTTAATCCTGCCAAACCACCTCCAATGATTAATGCATCACAATAAGTAATTTTCATTTAGAATCCTTTTCCATATTTTAGAGTATCAATAGCTTTATAAAATTCAATAGCTGCTTTTTCTTGTTGTAAGCCAATTTTCACATAAGCTGCAAATGTAAAAAGGCCCAAGACGATAAAAAATGTACTCATTGCCCATTTAATCATCCTGAGGTTTTTTAATCCTATTTTTTCAAACCATCCCCATTTTATACAAAGACGATAAAGTCCGATAGACCCATGCAGTTCTACAGCAAATAGTAATACAATATAAAGAATCCAAAAATGTTGGTGCACAAAGCGATAAGCAGAACTATTTGGCCCTATAGTATCTGGCTGTGTAAGCATAATGAATAAATGCACACTAGCAAGAAAAAATAATACAAACCCTGTCCCCGCTTGTATAAACCAAAGGCTAGTATCACTATGTTTCATTAAGTGTTTATGCGTTTTTAGGATTTTAAATTGTCTATAGTTAATAGGAAACTTTCTCAATGCTAAAAATGCATGTGCTACAAATGCAATGATTACAATAGCAGCTACGATACTTACCAAAAAGGGTTGATTTTCTGAAAGAAACATGCTGCCTTCAAAAAACTTTGCAACCTTATACATCACTTCTTCGCCAAGCAAAATACTTGAAACAAAAAACATGTGAATAATCATAAAAATACCCAAAAAAAGCCCCGTAGCACTTTGCAAAAAATCAAGTTTTGCAGGTAGTTTACTACGTTTTCTCTCTGGAGTTATGCCAAGATAACCCTCTATAATATTATTGTCTTGCATACACTATCTCCTTTTGCAGTTTTTATTTAATTATAAGTTTTTTTTAAAAAACAGATGACAACAAATTATAATCTTTGATGCTATTTGTAATCATACAATTTAAAACTAACAAATCCTATACAAAATGAAAAATAGTAAAAAAAATATTTACTTAGATTTAAATTTTCCCGATAAAAATTTATTTTTTAGATTGAGGTTTTATAAAACTGTTATATTTATATTATTGATAATCTAAAAAGATTGATAAAATCAAATTTATATAAAAAATACAGACGATAGGGATGTGTTGTAGAGTTATGGTGAATATTATCTTGAAAAATACTAAAAAAACAATTAGTTTTGCTCTAAGTACTATAGGACATGAAAAAGTAAAACCATAAGCGGAATTTACTTTTGATAGGAGGCTATGACTAAAGATAGTAAATTAAAAAAATGCTTGTAAAATAATTAAATATAATTTTTAATCAAACTGAGATCTTTTTGATCAATAATGATATTTGCATATTCTTTTAAAATAGGTTTGGCGCAAAAAGCAATACGTGTTTTGGCGTATTGAAACATACTTATATCATTAGCTCCATCTCCTACTACAAGTGTATTTTCTTCCGTAATGTTAAAAATTTCTTGTAATTTTTTTAATAAGATTCCTTTACTATCATTAAACATCATAGAGCCACCAACAAATCCTGTTAAGATTCCATTTTTATGATGAAGAGTATTTGCAAAAGTAGCATGGATATGGATTTTTTCCTTTAGCACCTCTGTGGCAATATCAAATCCTCCAGAAAAACATACACAATAATATCCTTTATCTTTGAGGACGGAGATGATTTCTTCTGCTCCCTTAATTAGTGGGAGGTTCTGACATATTTTTTTGGCTAGTTGATAATCTAGTCCCTTCAGTAGCATTACACGCTCAATTAGACTTTCAAAAAAATCCATTTCACCCTCCATGGCTTTTTTTGTAATATTGTGCATTTTTTCTTCCAGGGATAGTTCTTTGGCAAGAAATCCCAAAGTTTCACCATCCATTAATGTTGAATCAAAATCAAAAACTGCTAGTTTTGGTATTTTTTTCTCCATCTTTATTCCTTTATTTTTGGTAAAGAATTTAAACAAATATATTTTGGGTCTTTTATTCCATCAATTTGTGCAATGTTGTTGAGAATTTCATAATTTAGGGATTCTTCTATATCAAGCATCATTAAAGATATTCCATTTTCTCCTTGTATTACACTCATGTGATTGATATTAATTTGATGTTCATCTCCTAGGATTTGTGCAATCTTTGCAATCATTGAGGGTTGATTTTTATGAGGAATAAGGAGCGTGTGTTTTTGGAGATTGAAACTTGTATCATATTGATTAATTTTTAAAATTTTTGGAATTCCTGCAATAATACCTACGCTAATACTATGTTCTTGTGTAGCTCCTCTTACTTGGATACTAAGGAGGTTTGGAAAGTTGCATGGAGCACTAGATTGTAATGTAGTACAATTAATTCCATATTGTTTGGCAAATAATGGCGCATTGACAAAGTTTACATTTTCAATTTTATGGTCTAAAATACCCTTTAAAATCGCGATTTCAAGGGGTTCTAGATTTTTTTGCGCAAGTAGACCTTGTGCGATAATGGTGATAGTATTGATTTTTTCAGTCATAATTTGTGCGATAAAATTTCCAGCATTTTGTGCAAGAAGCATGTAGTTTTTTACAGGTTCTAGTTTTTCAATTTTCAAAGAAGGGATATTGATTGCAGATTCTGCATATCCCCCGTTTAAGACAGATTTGATTTGTTCAGCTACATCGATTGCTACATTAGTTTGTGCTTCTTGTGTGCTAGCACCTAAATGTGGAGTGAGTACGACATTTTTGCAATCACATAAAGGAAAATTTGCAACATCAGGCTCATTTTCATACACATCTAATGCTGCCCCGCCGATATGATCAGACATAATAGCTTCTTTTAGTGCCACTTCATCAATAATTCCCCCTCGACTTGCATTGATGATAAAAGCACCTTTTTTCATGATTTTTAATGTATCTTTATTGATCATATGAGTGGTTTCTTTGGTTTTTGGTACATGGAATGTAAAATAATCACAAACTTTTAAAAAACTTTCTAGATCTTCATAAAACCGCCCTTGATGGCTTTCTACAATTTCTTTGGTACTATAGGGGTCAAATACACAAAGTGACATTCCTAGTGTAGTGGCAACTTTTCCTACATGTTTACCAATTCTTCCAAAGCCTACAATTCCTAGTGTTTTTCCATAAAGCTCTCTACCAACAAAGCTTGATCGATCCCATTTTTTATCAAGAATAATAGAATTGTTTGCAGGGACAATATTTCTTGTAAGTGCAAAAATAAGTGCTAAAGTATGTTCAGCAGCTGCAATGGTATTTCCATCAGGAGAATTTGTTACAATGATACCTTTTTGTGTGGCTGCTTCAAGGTCGATATTATCGACACCAACTCCAGCGCGCCCTATAATTTTTAGTTTGCTTTTTTCAATAATATTTTTTGTAACTTTGGTTTGGCTTCTTACCATCAGTGCATCATAATTTTCAATAATTTTCATTAATTCATCTTCATTCATAGATGGTAAAAAATCTACTTCCCCTACTTCTGCTAATATATCTTTTACACAAGTATTAATAGAATCTGTAACTAGAATTTTCATTTGTTCTCCTTGTTTAGCTCTTTGATGATTGTGTTAACACCATTTCCTAGTGAAAAATTATGACCTAATTTATAAAGCGTGGCTTCAAGTGCAGAAATTGCGGCGATAAGATCTCTTTGGCAAATAAAGCCTAATGTTCCAATACGAAAGATTTTATCCTCCAAGACCCCCTGTCCATTTGCTACTAAAATATCAAAATCTTCTTTAAGTGTTTTTCTAATCATAGGGACTGGAATATTTTTTGGAGGATAGATAGAGGTAATTGCATAGCTTGCGTTGCAATCATCTTTAATAAAAAGATCAAGATTTATTGCACGAAGTGCTTTACGCAGAGCAAGAGCGTATTTTTGGTGTCTAGTATTAATATTCTCAATACCTTCTTCTTTGATAAGTTGGAGGGCTTTATGTAATCCAAAAATAAGATTTACTGCAGGGGTAAAGGGTGTGGTATTTTTATCAAGAGAGGCTTTGTGGTTTTTCCAATCAAAATAAAAACTTGGATATAAGCAAGATTCTCTTAAATGCATAGCTTTTTTACTTGCTGCTAAAAAGGCAAGTCCTGGGGGAAGCATAAAACCTTTTTGTGAGCCTGATACAAGCACATCAATTCCCCATTCATCCATTTTGCAAGGCATAGCACAAAGGCTTGTAATTCCATCTACTATGCTAATAGCATTGGTTTTTTGTATGATGGAACAAAGAGTTTTGATATCATTGGCAGCGCCTGTAGAGGTTTCGCTATGAGTGAGGGTGACTGCTTTTGTATCAGGATGATTTTTTAATGCAAGCTCTAGCATTTCTTGTGTGATAACCTCCCCATGATTTACCTGTAAAATTTCTACAATGGCTCCTCTAGATTTTGCAATCTTAACCCATCGTTCTCCAAAGTTTCCAATCACAAGACAAAGGATTTTATCATTTGGGTTGATAATATTTTCAAGGGCTGCACACATTGCACCTGTACCACTTGCAGCATAGATAAAAACATCATTTTTGGTTTGAAAAACATATTTCAAATCTTCGAAAACTTCTTGCATAATTTGAGAAAACTCTGGGCTTCTATGTCCGATAGGATGCTTAGAAATTTCTTGCAAGACACTTTGGGGAACTGGCGTGGGACCTGGGATCATTAAAAAAGTTTTTTCTTTCATTGGGGCTCCAAAAAATAAATAATATTTCATTCTATTATTAATTAATTAATAAAGATATTATTTAGAATCTTAAGCGTATACCTCCATTGATTTGCGTGGTCGTAGGAATGACTTGAGAATCAAGATGCGTATTTAGAAGGTTAAAAAGCATAAATACATTATTTGTAATACCAATTTCTGTTGTAAAGTCTATTTCATTTTGTCGATGGTGCGTTCCAAATGAGGTGGTACCATAAGTAAGAGAAAAGGTAAATTGTTGGAATTTTGCATTAAGACTTCCATAAAAAAGATTGGCATTTTTTTGTGTGCGTATTGCTTTGCCTCCCCAGACAAAAAATGGAGTAATGGTGTCACCTAAGATATTTAAATTCCCCATACCAGAATCTTTACTTGTGTGGATATATCCTATTTTAAAACTTAGATATTCTTTATAGTTGATAAAAGCATTTGTGTCAATTACATAAGCATTTTTGGTATTGGATGAGTGTTGGATGCTATAGGTCGCACCAAATTCTCCGCCAATTTTTAGATTCCAAACATTGAATAGAGCATTAATTCTTGTGCCAAATGCAGTAAAAACATTAGGTGCAAAGTAGCTATAAGCTTTGAGAGATAATAATTCATCAAAAATATCATATTTTATTCCGAGATTTGCAATTCCAAAGAGGCTAAGGGAATTGATTTCTCTAAAATCTGTCATTTGATAGTAATCAATTCTTCCATAAGTTTTTGCCCAAAATGCCTCAATAAGGAGTTTGTTAATTGTTTTGTTACGAAACCAAAAACCATCAGAGAGCATATTGCTCCATTCATTTGCTAAATAAATCCGCCCTAATTTAATGTTAGTGTCTCCATCAAAATACTCTAAAAAACTTTCTCCAATTGCGGCTTGATTGCGATTAAAAAAATCTTTTTGGGAATCTGTATTGCCTGTGGGTAGTAGTAATTTTGTATGATGATTATAGATAGGGAGAGCTGCAGCAAAACTAATAGCAGCGCGTACATTTTTATAGAATCCAGAGGTATAGCCTAAGCGAACATTTCCTAAAATATAGCCTGTATTTCCTAGATACGCGTAGGTAGAAAGATTATTTGGTGTAATAATGCTAGAGCTTTTAGAGCTTAGTTTTTGATAGTCTCCAAATAAAATAATATCGCCCTTTGTAACACCATTTTTTAGAGCCTCGTCGATATTGTCATAAGCAAAAGCATGTATAAAAAGTAAAAAAATGGAAAAAAATTTTAATTTTTGAAACATTAAAATCCTTATAGCCAGAGATTATCAATTAGTCTTGTATTACCTACTTTTGCTGCAATAAGCACCAAGGAGTTATTAGGTTGTATAGTAGAGATTTCCTGAAGATTATAATCTGTGATGGCAAGATAATCTAGTGTAATATTTTTTAGTATTTGTTTTGCACTTTTAATAAGAGTTTTTGTGTCCTCTGTGCCATTATTGATAAGTTCTTTGATATATTGAAGACTTTGTGGAATCTCTAGTGCATGTTGTCTTTGTGTAGCTGATAGATAAATATTTCTTGAGCTAAGTGCTAGACCATCAGTGTCTCTAATTGTTGGACAAGGAATAATTTTTAGTGGTAAAAATGTATCTTTTACTAATCGTTTAATAATGAGAAGTTGTTGCGCATCTTTTTGTCCAAAGTATGCAAAATGCGGTTGAATGAGATGAAAGAGTTTTAATACAATTTGTAAAACTCCATCAAAATGTCCATCACGGATAAAACCTTCAAAGATATAGCCCATATTTTTAGGTGGATGTAGCGTGATTTCATCATTATTGGGATACATTTCTGTAATTTCAGGGGCAAAAACTGCACTCACACCACAAGATTTAGCAATTTCGCAATCTTTTTGCAAGGTGCGTGGATATTTTTCAAAATCTTCTGTAGGACCAAATTGTGTAGGATTGACAAAAATACTTAAAATTGTGTGTGAATTATTAGCCACAGATCGTTGGATTAGGCTTTGATGTCCTTTGTGGAGTGCACCCATTGTTGGGACTAGCCCAACATTGCTATTGGATGGAAGAGACCTTCTATAAGATATTAATTCCTCTACATTTTTTAGGATTTGCATTTTTCTATCTCCTTGTAAATATTCTCTACCACTGATTTTGGAGAATCATGTTTATAAATTGGACGTCCTATAACAATAAAATCTGATTTGTTTTTGAAAGCATCAAGGATTGTCCCCACTCTTTTTTGATCATTATTATCTTCGTTAAAAGGGCGGATTCCTGGAGTAAGTGTGATAAAAGAATTTGTAGTGTGTTTTTTGATTTCTAGGCTTTCAAAAACAGAGCAAACTATTCCATCTAATGCGCTTTGATAAGCTAGTGTAGCGAGATTTATAGCTTGATCTTGAATATTTTTGTGATAGATGGTTTGAAAATCTTCATTACTAAAGCTTGTGAGTGCAGTAACACCCAAAACAAGGGGTCGTTTTTTTAGTGGAGCCAGTCTTTCCATTATTGTTTGCATTGCATTTTTTCCACTACTTGTATGGATTGTGATCATGTCTACACCAAGATTTGCGCATTCAAAAGCCGCATCTGCCATTGTATTTGGTATGTCATAGAGTTTTAGATCTAAAAATATCTTAAAATCAGGATTAATAGTCTTAATGGATTCTAAAAAAGGAATACCATCACGGATAAAACTTCTTAAACCTACTTTTACCCAGAGCTTGGGGAAAATTTTGAGCGTATTAAGTAATGTGAGATTTTGTTCTTTGGTACTGAGATCTAGGGCGAGGCAAAGTTCCATTCTACTCCTTTATAATAAAAGAAATATTGCTTATTTTTGATGACCTTGAGTTTAAGAAAGCCATAAAGCATATTGCAATAGTTAAAATAATTTTATGATACTTTAATTTTACAGGAAATGTAAAAAATTCCCAAATAATACCTAAAAAAGTCAGGATTGCAATCTTAAACTTTGTGTAAAAATAAGCAAAAAGCTATGCTAAAGAAAATAATTTTTTGATGATATAAGAGAATATATATCATTACTTTGGTATAATTTAATATTTTTGGGATAAAGCTTAAGGAGTAAAATGAAAGAATTATTTGATGGCGCAATAAAGTTCCAAGAAGATGATTTTGAGCAATACAAGGAACTATATCAAAGTCTTGAAAAGCACCAAGAACCTCATACGCTTTTTTTGACTTGTGTAGATTCAAGAGTGGTGCCAAACTTAATTACAAATTCATTACCTGGGGATTTGTTTGTGATACGCAATATGGGAAATATTGTCCCTCCTTATAAGCAGGATTCTAATTTTAGAGATGGATATTTAGCAACAACTTCTGCAATTGAATATGCATTAAGTATTTTAAATATCAAAAATATTATTATTTGTGGTCATAGTGATTGCGGGGCTTGTGGTGCGGTTTATGAAGAAGAAGAGGTTTTAAATCAAGCACCTTATGTTAAAAAATGGATTGAATTGCTTGAACCGGTAAAACAAAAGGTAAATAACTTAAAGCCGAAAAGTAAAATAAAGCAAAGATGGCTTACTGAGCAAATTAATATTGAGCAACAATTAGAGAATCTTATGACTTATCCATTCGTGGAAGAGCGTTTTGATCGTGGAGAGTTGCGAATTTATGGGTGGTATTATATAATTTCGACAGGACAAATTTATAATTACAATATGATTACTAGAGAATTTAAACTTATTAATAAGGAAAAAAAATGAATAGAATGATTGTGTTGAGCGGTCCTTGTGTTATTGAAAGTAAAGAGCAATTAAGTCGCATTGCAGAATCTTTGAAGACCATTGCAGAGGATAAAAGAATAGACTTTTATTTTAAAGCAAGTTTTGATAAGGCAAATCGCACAAGTTTAGAGGGGTTTAGGGGGCCTGGTTTAGAAGAAGGGCTTTTAATGCTTGATAATATTAAAAAGGAATTTGGTTATAAAATTATTACCGATATTCATGAAAGCTATCAAGCAAAAGCAATTGCAGAAGTGGCTGATGTGATTCAGATTCCTGCTTTTTTGTGTCGTCAGACAGATTTGATTGTTGAGGTTGCAAAAACTAAAAGCATTATTAATATTAAAAAAGGGCAGTTTATGAATCCAAAAGATATGCAATATAGTGTTTTAAAGGCAATTAAGACACGTGGGGGAAAAGAAGCAAAATATGAAGAAAGTAAAAAGCTTGGTATATGGTTAACAGAGCGTGGAAGTACTTTTGGATACGGAAATCTGGTTGTAGATATGCGATCTTTGGTGATTATGAGAGAATTTGCACCTGTAATTTTTGATGCGACACATAGTGTGCAAATGCCAGGGGGTGCAGGAGGTAAGAGTGGGGGAGATTCTAGTTTTGTGCCTTATTTAGCTAGAGCAGCAGCTAGTGTTGGGATTGATGGGCTTTTTGCAGAAACGCATTTTGATCCTAGCATTGCATTGAGCGATGGGCCAAACATGGTAAAAACTGACAATATGCCAGCATTGGTTGAGAGTTTATTGAAGATTAAGGAGTGTGTAGCGTGAATATTTTAGAAGGAAAAATTGCATTAAGTGGGGAAGAGCGAGTGGCAATTATTGTTAGTCGTTTTAATCATATTATCACAGATCGTTTAGTAGAAGGTGCAAGGGATAGTTTTGTTAGACATGGTGGCAATGAAGAGAAACTAGATGTGATATTTGTGCCAGGAGCATATGAGATTCCCTTTGTTTTAGATAGGGTTTTGGCTAGTGGTAAATATGATGCTGTTTGTACTTTAGGTGCGATTATAAGGGGAAGTACTCCGCATTTTGATTATGTGAGTGCTGAGGCTACAAAAGGAATTGCTAATACAACATTAAAATATGATATTCCTGTGACATTTGGTGTTTTGACTACAGAAAATATTGAGCAAGCAATTGAGCGCGCAGGAAGTAAGGTGGGTAATAAAGGATTTGAGGCAATGAGTGGACTCATTGAGCTTATTAATCTTTATAGAAAGTTTTAAGATGGCGACAAGATCGCAAGCAAGAGAAGCGGTTATTGGGCTTTTGTATGCCTATGATAGCGGGAATTATGAAATTAGGAAAATGGCAGTGGAAATTTTAGAAGAAAAAAAGATTCGCAATAAGCAGCAAGTGTTTGCATTAGAATTATTTGATGGTATTGTTACTAGACTTGAAGATCTGGATACACAGATTGCCAAATACCTTAAAGATTGGGATTTTAGAAAACTCGGTGGTATGGAGCGTGCAATCTTGCGATTGGGGGCTTATGAGATTTTGTATAGTCAAACAGATAAGCCTGTGGTGATTAATGAGGCAGTAGAACTTGCAAAAAGTTATGGTGAAGAAATGGCACCAAAACTTATCAATGGAATCTTAGATTCTTTGGGAAGATAAGATGTTGAGAATAATTTTTCCTCTCTTTCTATTTTTTGCTTTTTTGCGTGCAGATAGTTTTGCGATGGCTTTAGAAAATTTGATTTTTTTAAATCATCAAATTGCAGTGATGCAAAAAGTCAAAGCTACTGAGGATATTGCTTTATTAGAAGAGCAAAAAAATTATGAGTTCAAAAAACTGACACTTGAGCTTTTGAAATCCAGGGCAAGCACAGAGGTGTTTGATAAGATTTTGCAAGAACAGAAAATAATTTTACAAAATATGCAAAAAGATATGAAGCAAAATGTAACAAATGATAAAGCCAAGGAACTTGCAATACAACGGCTGGATTATGCCTTATCACATCTAAATGAAATTATGCAAAATTTTGCAGAGGGTTTAAAAAAAATAGGGATTCTTTCACAAGAAAATGATGTGAATATTTTGGCAAGTAAGGCGGCTGCAGAGCTTGCTAAACAACCTTATTTTAAAGATTTGCAAAACGGTTATCTGCATGTACAAATTCAAAAATATCAAGAAATTTTACAAACCTATAAAGAGATAGTTCGGTATTTTGCAGAACATCCAAGAGCTTTACTTCCACAAAATGCGTTGATTAATCTTGGAGTGGGGTGGATTTTACAAAAAATTGCGGTTTTTATTCCTTTTGATGGATTTTCTTTGGAGTTTGCAAAAGTCCTACTTTCTTTGATGGCGTTGGTGGTATTATTGACATGTAGAAAGATATTGGCAAGACTAATTTTTTTTATTATTAATTTTTTTACTCATCTTTCTAGTAAAAATCATAATTTGCGTAATAAGATTTGTAAAGATATTACCACTCCGATTACTTATGCCTTGCTCTTGATTAGCTTTGATATTGCAGTGAGTATTTTGTATTATCCTAATACTTCGCCACAAAAAATTGAAGTTTGGTTTGGGCTTTCTTATATTGGGATCGGAGTGTGGTTTTTTATTGTTTTATTGCAGTCTTATGGCGTGGGAATTATGGGGAGTATCCTACAGAAAAAAGATGGTTTTAGAAGAGAAATAATCAATTTGATTTTAAAAGTAAGTTATTTCTTTGTTGTAGTGATTGGAGTTCTGATTGCATTGAAATATTTAGGATTTAATATTTCTGCAATTTTGGCATCATTGGGGATTGGAGGACTTGCAGTAGCTTTGGCATTAAAAGATATGCTGGCAAATTTCTTTGCTTCTATTATGCTTTTGTTTGAAAATTCTTTTTCACAAGGTGATTGGATTATATGTGAAAATATTGAAGGAAGTGTGGTAGAAATGGGGCTTAGACGTACGAGTATTAGGACATTCGATAATGCACTTGTGCTTGTGCCAAATTCTACATTAGCAAATGCCGCAATTGTAAATTGGAATCGTAGAAAAATAGGACGCAGAATTAAAATGTCTGTTGGTGTGAGTTATAATTCTTCAATGGAAGATATTAAAAAATGTATCAAAGAAATTAGAGAAATGTTGATGTCACATTCAGGGATTGCAAAATCTATCAAGGCTGATGTTAATATGGAAAAATATGAACTCTCTTTGAAGCAAAATATTGTTTCTATGGAAGATTTATTGGGATATAAAGATAATTTATTTGTTGTTTTGGATACTTTTGAAGATAGCTCAATTAATATTTTGGTGTATTGTTTTTCAAAGAGTGTAGTTTGGGGTGAATTTTTGAATATCAAGGAAGATGTGATGTTTAAAATCATGGAAATTGTAAAAAACAATAACCTTAGCTTTGCTTTTCCTTCTCAAAGTGTTTATGTAGAATCCTTGCCTGTAGCAACAAAAGATCTATAGGATTCTATGATAGAATTTTGATTTTTGAACAAAGGTGTTTAAATGCTATATTATTTGTATTCTGAATTTGGAATCAATGTATTTCGCTATATTACTTTTAGGGCAGGGATTAGCTTTTTTTTAGCATTTTTTTTATGTGTGGTTTTAATGCCTTATTTTATGGCATGGGCAAAGAAATCTAATGCTAGCCAGCCAATTTCTAAATTTGTTCCAGCACATCAATCCAAGCATAATACTCCGACAATGGGTGGAATTGTGTTTGTGTTTAGTGCTATTGTTGCATCTTTAGTTAGTGCACAATTTACAAATAGTTTTGTGTTTTTGGGGCTAATTGTTTTGTTGGGATTTTGTTTGATTGGGGCAAGAGATGATTATGTAAAAATTTCTGCAAAAAATAATGCAGGAATGAATCCTAGAAGTAAAATGTTTTTTTTATTTTCTTTGTCGTTGCTTGTGTCTTTTTATCTGAGTTATGTAATTAATTTTGATTCAAGTTTGTATGTACCTTTTATGAAAAAACCACTTTTTTATATGGGGGATTTTCCTTTAGTAAGCACTTGCTTTTGGATTTTAGTCTTTTTGGCGACAACAAATGCGGTAAATATCACAGATGGTCTAGATGGGCTTGCTACAGTGCCTAGTATTTGTGCGTTAATTTCGTTGTCAATTTTCGTGTATATTGCGGGGAATTATGAGTTGGCAAAATATCTTTTGTGGCCTAGAATTACAGATGCTGGAGAATTATTTGTTGTTTCTGTGGCTTTTATTGGGGCGCTTTTTGGATTCTTGTGGTATAACTGTCATCCTGCACAAGTTTTTATGGGGGATAGTGGGAGTTTAGCAACAGGTGGATTTATTGCGTACATGGCGATTGTTTCTAATAATGAAATATTGTTGATTTTGATTGGATCTATTTTTGTTATTGAAACTTTGTCTGTAATTTTACAAATTGGAAGTTATAAAACGCGGAATAAAAAAATATTCTTGATGGCACCTATTCATCATCATTTTGAAAAAAAAGGTTGGGCGGAAAATAAGATTATTGTGCGTTTTTGGATTATTGCTATTCTGAGTAATATTATTGCATTGATGAGTTTAAAAATTCGATGAAAAAAGTTTCTCTTCTTGGTTATGGTACTACAACAGAGGCAATTGCAGAATTTTTGAATCAAAATGGTGTGGATTGCGATATTTTTGATGATTATTGCAAGGAAGTGAAACAGGAAAATAAAAAAACTTTTTATCCTTCAAGATTTTTTGAAACAAAAGATTCTGTAATAGAAATTACAAGTCCAGGGATTCCGCCTTCTCACCCTATGATTAGAAAGGCAAAGAATCTTTATAGTGAATATGATTTTTTCTTTGATTATTTTAAGGATAAAAGCATTTGGATTAGCGGAACAAATGGCAAAACTACTACCACGCAAATGTTAGAATTTTTATTACAAAAAGTGGGAGGGAAAAGTGGGGGGAATATTGGTTATCCTCTAGCAAAATTAGCACAAGAAAATCCAAAAATATGGATTTTAGAGACAAGCTCTTTTACTTTACATTATACAAAAAAGGCTTATCCAAAATATTATATTTTACTTCCTGTAAAAGAGGACCATATCCATTGGCATGGAGATTTTCAAGGATATATCAAAGATAAATTAAGTCCACTTTTACAGATGCAAAAAGATGGTATAGCCTTTGTTCCTGCAAACTTTCAAACATTTGAGGAGTGTAAACAATCTCTAGCAACAATTATTTATTATGAAGATGAGAATGATCTTGCAAAAAACTTTAATTTTTCTTTAAAAAAAAGTATTTTTAAACCTCCATTTTTGCTTGATGCAGTTTTGGCATTTTGTATGGCAAGATTTTTTGATAAAAATATTTCTTTAGAATCTTTAAATGCTTTTTTATTAGGTGCACATCGTTTGCAGGAATTTTTGGATTCTTTTGGGCGTTTGTGGGTAGATGATAGCAAGGGGACAAATGTAGATGCAACTTGTGAGGCAATTAAACGCTATCAAGACAGGAAAATTCATCTCATTTTGGGGGGTGATGATAAAGGAGCGAACCATAAAGAGCTTTTTACTTTAATGCAAAATAAAGATATTATTTTATATCTTATTGGCAGCAATGCAAAAAAATTAGAAAACATAGCGCAAGATTTTGGAGTTGAATCAAAAATGTGTGGAGTGATGGAAAAAGCAGTTTTGATGATAAAATCATGTTTGCAAAAAAATGAAGTCGCACTTTTAAGTCCTGCTGCAGCAAGTCTTGATCAATTTAAATCCTATAAGGAGCGAGGGGAGTTGTTTCAAAAGTTGGCGTTGGAGTAATATGAAAAAAATACTATTTTTTATAATGACAATTCTTTTTGCTTTTTGTGAAAAAATAGATTATATGAATCTGGATTTAAAATATTATCCCTATATAATGTTTTATGAAAAATTTTCTGATGAAGAAATTGCGCAGCTTATTGAAGATGTAGATAGGGGCGAGAAAAAAACAGGAGTATTTTTAGGGGTGATTACGGGTGGTTTTGATGGAGATTTAGGAGGAAGCGCGTATAAGCAATATTTTTCCTATGGATCAAATCAATCTTCTTCACCTTCCTTTTCTTATGGAATTAAATTAGGATACCAATCTTTTTTACCTTCTTTTTTGGAGCGTTTATCTTATCCTGGCATGCTTGGTACTAGAGCATATGTGCAGTATTTATCAATGTTGCCTACCACAACTTTATTTGGTAAGGAAAGAATGTCAAGCATTATGCTTGCTTGGGATTTATTGTTAGATATTCCGGTAGTAAAAAATTTTGATGCAGGGGTTATTTTTGGGGTGGCTGCTGGAAATATGGTATACCAAAATAATGCGGATTCTTCTTTTAGTTTTATGGCAAATTTTGGTATAGGAGTGTCTTTATTTGGACATAATCGCATAGATTTTGAACTTAAGATTTTTACAAATTCGATGCTAGATTGGTTTGGTGCATTTTATGGTGTAGGATATAACTATGTATTTTAGAATTTTTCTGATATGTGTGATAAATCTTTGCGTAATATTTGCTAATGAAAAGGAATATGAAAAACAAAAAGAATATTATATGTTAAAAGGTCAACTCCATGAGTTGGAAAATAAAGAGCTTGAACATTCTAATAATAGGGAAAAAGATGGGGTTTTGCTAGGTGTTGGGGTTGGAAATACATTTTTAAATTATCATTTTGGTACAATTTCTACACTTTTAAATATGCGTGTAGGGTATCAAAAATTTATTAAAAACTCTTCTGCAGGGATTCGGGCTTATATAGATGTGGATAGTGCACTATATTTGGTAGATACTACAAGAAATCTATTATGGTATGTCTTACCTAGTGCAAATGTAGATTTTTTAGGCGATATTATGCTCGATAAAAATAAAAAATATGGTTTATCTTTTTTTGCAGGTCTAGGTGTAGGGAGTTTTTTTCAAGGGATTGCAGGAAAAAATAAAAATACTCAACAATGGAGCATGTTGTTTAATATAGGGATGGGAGTGATTTTGAATGTGAAGCATCGTATTGATTTTCAAATGAAAAATACCCCATCAAGTTTTAATTTGGGTGATGAAGTAAGATTTAATAGTATGTATTTGTTGGTTTATCAATATGTATTTTAAGGAATGGTGATGCGGAGTATCTTGATAGTATTGCTTTTTGGTGTTTTATTGCAAGCACAAGAGAGTTCTAATTTTGTTGTGCTAGAACCAGAAGAAGAAAAAACCAAAAATATGTCAGTTCAAGAATTGCCATATCAAAATACAGATTTGGATCAAAAAATTTCAGGGATTAAAAAAGAGATTGAGAAATTAGGAGAAAAAGCATTATCTTTGGAAGAGATAAAAAAGCAGAGAGCTCAGATTCCAGCAAGTAAAAATGGGTTGTTTTTAGGAATTATGGCAGGGAGTGGTTTAGTTAATAATCGTTATGAGTATAATAAATACAATCAAGATAATAATGTTGAGGGTTCGCTTCCTGTGCTTGGTGCACCTAGGGATTTTAATAGTCTAATTGGAATGTTTGGTGGAAAAATTGGCTACCAGAATTTTTTTAATCGCTATTTTGGGACTAGAATCTATGGAGATGCTTTGTTGGGTTGGGGTCATGTAAAGTCAAATGGTAAAAATGTGGGGAGAAATAATTATTTGTTGGCAGCACTTGGTAAAAATGTGGGGAGAAATAATTATTTGTTGGCAGCACTGAATTTAGATATGCTTGTAGATTTTAGGGTTCATAAAAAAATAGAGCTTGGGGGGTTTGTTGGTTTTGGTTTTGGTGTAATGCTTTTTAGTGATCAGATTCAAAATGTTAATTTGGCTAATGTATCTTGGCAGAGTGGCCAAACAGAAATAACTAGAAGTTTGTATAGCAATGGCTTATGGAAGCATTTGTTACAAATTGACTATATGGTTAATTTTGGGGTTAATGTGGCAATTGATACAAAACATCGTATAGAAATTGGGGTTAAAATACCTGTTTCACAACTCCGCTTAGGACTAGAAAAACCTGGAAATGTAAGTTATACGCATACGGAAAAAACAAAAATTTCAGAAAATCAATCAAAAGTTAGTATTAGTAGTGGTAACGAAGCGATAATGTCTGGAGATATTAGCTTTTGGCGTTCAAGTTTTTTTATTATTGGTTATAATTACCTATTTTAAAGCGATTTTTGCAAAAAGGTGGGCAGATGAGATTAAAAACCCTTTTACAAGTTTTAATTTTATTTGGCATAGGATTATTTGGCTACTGGATTTATCATTCAAAAATATTTGAAACAAATCCACCAGAAGTAAAGATGATGGTTCGTATTGGCAATGAAGAAAAAGAAGTAATGCCAGGGGCAAATTTTTGGAATCCTTATAGAGATATGGTCTTATATATGAAGGATGCCAGTGGAATTAGAAGTTATAGAATCATTGCAAAAAGTGAAAATGGAAGCATTTTAATCGATAAACAAGAAGCGATTGTACAAAGACCAGAGCATTTAAAAGTTTTATTACCAAAGCCAAATGTTATGTTGAAAGAAAACGAGCATATTTTTTATGAAATTATTGTAAATGATTGGAGTAATTCTCATTTTTTTAGTGGAAATACTACAAAATTAAAATTTGATTTTGAAGTAGATACTGAAGCACCTTTGGTAAGAATGGTGGCAAGTTCTTATAAGATTTCTTATGGAGGTAGTGCACTTTTGATTTTTAAAATCGAAGATAAAAGCACAAGAGAAGTAATTGTGACAAATGGCACAGATCAGTTTAAGGCTTTTCCATTTTTGCAAAAAGGGTATTATGCAGTCTTAATTGCTTGGTCTATACGAAATAAAATTTTTAATGGCACAATTACAGCAATTGATCAGGCATTTAATACAAAAAAAGTTGCAATTCCAATTATTAAAGATCCTAATGTGCATTATCGTTTTTCTAAAATAAAAATTAGCGATCAATTTTTAAATACAAAATTAGATCATTTGATTGATGTGATTGGTGAGAGATCTCCTAGTAGTTTTAGCGAACCATTGGAAAAATTTAAATATATCAATGAGTTAATTCGCAATAAAGATGAAAATATTATATTTAGAACTACAAATGCATCAGATTATCAAGGATATTTAAAGCCAATACACTTTAATGTTTTTTTACCACTTAAAAAAGCACAAGTTGTAGGGAGTTTTGGAGATGATAGAACATATCTTTATAAAGATAAAAAGTTTTCACATTCTATGCATTTAGGACTTGATATTGCTAATTATAAAAATGCACCGATTCTTAGTACAAATGCAGGTGAAGTACTTTTTACAGGACTTCTTGGCGTGTATGGTAATACGGTTTTAATTGATCATGGTATGGGATTATCTTCTTTATATTCTCATATGTCAGAGTTTGAAGTAAAAGCAGGTGATGTGATTAATGCATACACAGAGATTGGCAAGACAGGACAAACAGGTTGGGCATTTGGGGATCATTTGCATTTAGGAATTTTGGTGCAAGGACATCCAGTACGCGTAGCAGAGTGGATGGATGCCAAATGGATTAAAAGCAATATTACAGATGTATTTTTAAAGGCACAAAATATTATTGAAGGCAAAAAATAAATTATTTAAGGACAGGAAGTGGTCAAAGTAAAACAAAAAACAATTAGAGCTTTTGAAATTGATAATACAAATTTACAAGAATGTGTAGAGTTTTTGGTAAAAAATTCTGTTTTGCTTAAAGATTATTTGATTATTTTCACATCTACACCACAAGAAGAGATACAGGCATTAACACAGGAGCTAAATCTTACTTATTTTGTGCCAAATTATTCATTTAAACAAAATAGTCATCAAGTAGAAAATGTTGCAGAAAAATCACAATTAAGAGTAATTTCCAAACCTACAAGAAGTGGTGAAGAGGTAGAGCATGATGGAGATTTGATTATCTGTGAAAATATTCATAATGGTGCTAAAATTTATGCATCTGGAAATCTTGTAATTTTTGGAAAATGTGAGGGGCGTATTGAATGTGGAGGAAAATATTTAATTTTAAAGTCGATTGTAGGAAATCCCTTGATTTTTGCAGGACAGATTTTTTCGGATTCTATGTTGAATATGATTAATGCAAATCAAGATATTTTAAAGCTTGTTGTAAGAAATGGAGATTGTATTACCATTAAGGAATTAAAATGAAACAAAAAACAATTAATAAAAAAGTAGAGCTTGTAGGTATTGGCTTACATAAAGGAGTGCCTGTAAAAATGGTTTTAGAGCCATTGGAGGCAGATAGTGGAATTATTTTTTATCGTAGTGATTTAGGGGTAAGTATCCCTATGAAACCTCAAAATGTTACTAATACTACAATGGCAACTGTATTGAGTTTGGGGGATGCAAAAATTTCTACAATTGAACATTTACTTTCAGCAATCTATGCTTATGGGATTGATAATTTAAAAATTTCTGTAGATAATGAAGAAATTCCAATTATGGATGGAAGCGCGATAGGATACTGTATGCTTTTAGATGAAGCAGGTATAAGAGTATTAGATGCAAACAAAAAGATTATGGCAATTAAAAAACCTATAGAGGTAAAAGAGGGGGATAAATTTGTGCGTATTGAGCCTAGTAATCAGACAATTTTTGATTTTTCTATTGATTTTCCTCATCCTGCTATCAAGCAACAAAAATATAAATTTATTTTCAGTAAACAAAACTATAAAGAAGAGATTGCTAGAGCACGAACTTTTGGATTTTTGCAAGAGGTAAATTATTTGCGATCTATTGGGCTTGGCTTAGGTGGCAATTTGAATAATTGTATCGTTTTAGATGAAAATGGGATTTTAAATAAAGAGGGTTTACGTTATAAAGAAGAGTTTGTGCGTCATAAAATTTTAGATGCGATAGGGGATATGGCTATTCTTGGTATGCCACTTTTAGGAAGTTATGTATCTTTTGCAGGGAGTCATAAATTAAATGCTTTATTGACGCAAAAAATTTTAGAGGAAAATGGTGCTTATGAGCTTGTAGAATCTAAAGAGCTTGAAAAATCTTTAGAATTATCACAAGAGTTTGCATAATGCAAGAAGCTTCTATTTTGCTTGTTTGTTCTTCATCTTTGGTGCAATGTGGGATTTATGTAGAAAAATCCTTGATAAAAAAATATGAAAGCAGGCAAAAAACTCTAGATGCACTTTTAGAGTTATGGATAGAGATTAAAAAACATTATCAGGTTAGGGCAATTTTTTATGCTAGAGGGCCTAATAGTTTGAGTGCATTGAAACTTTTGCATATTTTTGTGCATACTTTAAAAAATCTTACAAATCTAGAACTTTTTGCGGTAGATCATTTTTATTTTAATAAGCAACGACCTATTCGAGCTTTTGGTAGTCAGTTTTTTATAAAAAAAGATGGTGAAATTTCTTTAGAGAATCGAGAATGTGAGATTCTAAATGATTTTATGTTGCCAGAAAAATTACAGCAAGAAGATTTTAATCAAGAGTGTGTGCCATTATATATTGTTCCTCCGATTTAAGTATAATATAAAAAAAATTAAGGAATGAAATGATTATTAGTGTTCCTGCAACCAGTGCAAATCTAGGACCAGGATTTGATTCTTTGGGATTGAGTTTGGATTTTAGAAATTTTTTTCATGTGGAAAAAGCAAAGTATCAAAGTATTAAAATAGTTGGCGAGGGAGAGGGATATTTAAAAATCAAGGTTGACAATGTCTTTGTCAAAATTTTTATGCAAAACTTGGAAAAAACAAATATCGCAAAAGATAAGTATTCATTTTTTTTTAATAATAAGATTCCTATTTCTCGAGGACTTGGGAGTAGTTCTGCAGTAATTAGTGGTGCAATTGGTATGGCACAATTAATGCAAAATGGTAGTATAGATAAGCAAAAAATTCTCGATACAGCATTGGTGTATGAAAATCATCCTGATAATATTACTCCAGCAATTTTTGGAGGATTTAATGTTGCTGTTGTAGAAAAAAATCGTGTTTATCATCTTAGAGAAAATATACCTGATGACATACGCGCTGTGGTGGTCATTCCTAATCGCGCAACTTCAACAAAACATTCAAGACAAACATTACCAAAATATTATAGTAGTGTAGACACTACATATAATTTATCACATGCATCTTTAATGACAATGGCATTTGCTCAAAAAAAGTGGGATTTGTTACGAATTGCTAGCAAGGATAGAATGCATCAATATCGTAGAATGAAGCAATACCCTGTTTTATTTTCTGTGCAAAAAATAGCTTTAGATAAAGGGGCTTTGATGAGCACTCTTTCAGGCAGCGGTTCTTCATTTTTAAATATATGTTTCAAGGATGATGCTCCAAGAATTGCTAAAGCATTGCAAGATAAGTTTACAAATTTTAGGGTTTTGGATTTGGCATTTGATAACGAGGGCTTAAGAATTGAGAAAGAATAAAATTTTGGTATAATGATGAGGAATTTTAGAGATTTTGAAATAAAAAAGACCACAAGAATGTGCGTGGGTTGTCGTCAAAGATTTTTGCAAAAAGACCTTATTCGTTTAAAGATCGAAAATGATGACATCATTTTTTTTAATGGTTTTGGCAGAAGTTTTTATCTTTGTAGAATCTGCCTTGATAAAGAAAAAATTTTTCAAAGTATTCTGAAAATAAAGCACGCCCCAAAAAGTAAGGAAAAAATCCAATTTGGAATTCAGGAGATAAGAAAGACATGTCATCAAAAATAAAAATATCAGAAATCGCGAACGAAGTTGGAAAGCAACCTAAAGATGTTTTGGAATTTGTGAAAGAATTGGGTTTATCTGTTAAGGTTACCACAAGTAGTATTGAGCAAAAATTTGCAGAACTTATTGTGAGTCATTATATGGGAAAAGTGAGTCTGGATAAATTACTGCAAGAGTTGCAACCGCAGGTAAAGAAAAAGGATGAGAAAAAACCCAAAGAAGAGAAAAAGCCAAAGGTTGTGAAAGAGGCTGTAAAAAAAGTAGTAAAAAAATCCCCCGACTCTCTTGCAAAAAAACAAAATAGTCAAAGTGAAATTTTAGAAATTGTCTCTCAGGAACCTGCGCAACAATTAGCCATGCGACGTACAGGCATAAGGATTGTAAAAAGAAACAATGAAAATGAAATAGGTGAGAATAAAGTAGAAGTTAAAAAATCCCACTTTCCAAGCATGCAGGCAATGTTTGATAGTATTCAAGAAGATAAAGCTCCAGAACAAGAAAAAGTAGTAAAAAAAGTTAAGGTTAAGCAACCACCAGTTTCCCATAAACAACATGAACAAAAAATGGATTTAGAAAGAGAAATCGCAGATCACGACTATGATGAAGATGATAGCAATGAAATTATGTTATTTGATTTGCATGAACAAGATATACAAGATGAGGAAAAAGATGCACAACAAAAGCAGGCTATGGTTGATAGAATTAAGGTGCAGAAAAAAAATCCTTGGATGAGTGAGGGGGGCATCGGTAGAAGGAGTAAAAAGAAAAATAAATTTAAAGAAAGTGATAAAAAGGAAAATCAAGATAAAAAAGACATGGTTACAATTCCTGAGGAGGTGCGTGTATATGAATTTGCGGATTTGGCAGGATTAAAGCTTAATGAAGTAGTAAAAGTGCTTTTTAATCTTGGTACCATGGTGACAAAAAATGATTTTTTAGATCGCGATGCTATTGAAATTTTGTGCGAAGAATTTCAAATTAGCTATAACTTGCAAAATAATCTTGATGAATTGGAATATATTACAACAGAAGAGAGTGATGAAAAAGATCTTTCAGTCAGACCACCAGTTGTAACAATTATGGGTCATGTAGATCATGGTAAAACCTCCTTGCTTGATAAAATACGCAATAGTAGGGTAGCAAGTGGAGAATCTGGTGGTATTACACAACATATTGGTGCTTATAGTGTTGAAAAAAATGGCAATATGATTTCTTTTATCGACACTCCTGGACATGAGGCTTTTGCAGAGATGCGTAGCAGAGGAGCGCAAATTACAGATATTGCTATTATTGTAGTGGCTGCAGATGATGGGGTAAAACAACAAACAGTTGAGGCATTTAATCATGCAAAGGCAGCAGGTGTGCAAATTATTGTTGCAATGAATAAAATTGATAAAGAAAATATTAATATTGATAAATTAAAAGCAGAATGCGCAGAGCTTGGATTTACGCCAAATGATTGGGGCGGGGAATATGAGTTTATTGGTGTTTCTGCAAAAACAGGTGAAGGGATTGAAACATTGCTTGAAACGATTTTAATTCAAGCAGAAATTTTGGAGTTAAAAGCTAATGCAAATAAAAAAGCTAAGGCTGTGGTTTTAGAAGGTAGTATGGATAAGGGAAGAGGTCCTGTGGCTACAATTATTGTGCAAGATGGGACGCTTAGAGTCGGGGATTCTATTGTAGCTGATACTACTTATGGGCGTGTAAGAGCTTTGATTGATCATAGAGGGCAAAATATTAGTGAAGTTGGACCATCGGGTGTGGCAGTTGTTGTAGGGCTTGGAGATATACCTTCTGCAGGGATTATACTTGCAAGTGTGGAAAGCGATTCGGCTGCTAAGGAATATGCACAAAAAAGAAGCAATTATCACAGACAAAAAGAGCTTTCTAAAACCACAAAAGTATCTTTTGATGAGTTGGCAGAAATGGTAGCAAAAGGTAACCTTAAGTCTTTACCTGTAATTATTAAAGCGGATACACAAGGAAGTTTGGAGGCAATTAAGGCTAGCCTTATGAAATTAAATAATGATGAAGTAGAGATTAATGTGATTAATTCTGGTGTAGGGGGTATTTCAGAGAGTGATGTAGCTTTAGCAGCAGCAAGTAAAAATTGTTTGATTCTAGGCTTTAATATCCGTCCTACAGGTGTAGTCAAAACAAAAAGCAAGGAATTTGGAGTAGAGATTAAGACTTATTCTATCATTTATGGCTTGATTGATGATATGAAGGCATTGGTATCTGGTATGATGTCTCCGGTTTATGAAGAGGAGCATACAGGTCAAGCAGAGGTGCGTGAAACTTTTAGTATTGCTAAGGTAGGAACTATTGCTGGTTGTATGGTGGTAGATGGTGTGATACAGCGTGGAATTAAGATTCGATTAATTCGTAATGGTGTAGTGATACATGATGGTGTGATTGCTTCATTAAAGCGTTTTAAAGATGATGCAAGAGAAGTAAGCAAAGGCTATGAGTGTGGAATTATGTTAGAGAATTTTAATGATATTCAAATTGGTGATGTGTTTGAAACTTATAAGCAAATAGAAAAGGTGCAAAAAATCTAAATGAAAACAATTAAAGAACAAAGAACTGAATCTTTGTTGCTAGAGCTTTTGAGTGAGGCTTTGGTGCAGTTAAGTGATAATCGTATTAATCATTTAAGTATTACACGAGTAGTTTGTTCAAAAGGAAAATATAATGCAGAAGTTTTTGTCTTATTGGACACGCAAGAAAAAGAAGAAAAAAAGCAGCTGTTGCGACTTTTGCAAAAAGCTGAGGGGATTTTACGCGATTATGTTTTGAGTGCAAGTGGTTGGTTTAAATGTCCAAAATTTGCTTTTAAAGAAGATGATAGCTTAGTAGTCACTAATAATTTAGATAGGATTTTTGCGCAGATTAACAAGCAGTGAGGTTAAAATGATCACACAAGAATTAGAAAATAAAATTGAAAGAATGATAGAAAGTTTGGGTTATGTGCTTTATGATATTGCATTTTTAAAGGAAAATGATTCTCATATTTTGCGTATTAGTATTACAAATAAAGAAAATAAAATTACCTTAGATATGTGTCAAGAAGTAAGTGAAGTGTTATCTCCTTTATTAGATGTGGAAATTTTGGATGAAAAAAGTTATTTTTTGGAGGTGAGTTCCCCAGGAGTGGAGCGCATATTAAAAACCTCTAGACATTTTTTATTGTCCCTCAATCAAAAAGTGCAGGTAAGATTGGACAATAAAGAAGAATTTGAGGCGATTTTAAAAGATTATCAAGATGAAAAAGTAGTTTTTGAAATCAACGGAGATACAAAGAGTTTTGATTTAAAAGCGTTAAAAAAAGTTAAAACAATATTGGAGTGGTGATGCAAACAACAATTACAACTTTGCAAAAAAAGAAGAATCAAGAAAAAATTACAGCAATTACGGCTTATGATGCCTTATTTGGCAAGATTTTTGATGGTGAAGTAGATTTTATTTTGGTAGGCGATAGTCTTTCACAAAGTTTTGGTGGCAATAAAGATACTTTGGCAATAGGTATTGATGAGATGATTTATCATACCAAGGCAGTTTGCAATGGTGTGCAAAAGTCTCTTGTTGTTGGGGACATGAGCTTTGGAAGCTATCAAAATGAAAAACAAGCCATTTTTAATGCGGTGCGATTTTATAAAGAAACGCAAGCAGGTGCAATTAAATTGGAGGGTGGTGCAAATCGTGCGCATATTATTAAGGCTATTGTAAATGAGGGAATTGCAGTAATGGGGCATATTGGTTTGATGCCACAATTTGCAAGAAGTGAAGGAGGGTATAAAATTAAAGGTAAAGATGAAGCGAGTAGCACCCGTTTAAAAGAAGAAGCACTGATGTTGCAGGAATCAGGAGCTTTTGCAATTGTATTAGAGGGAATAAAACATGAAGTGGCTACAGAAATCACAAAAATACTAAAAATTCCTACTATTGGTATTGGTAGTGGGGTAAATTGTGATGGACAAATTCTAGTGTGGAGTGATGCATTTGGATTTTTTAATGATTTTCAACCAAAGTTTGTGCGTCGCTATTTACAAGGAGCGCAATTACTTAAAGATGCAATTAAAGAGTACGTAAATGATGTAAAGACAATGAATTTTCCTAGTCTTGATGAAAGTTATTAATGGAAAAAAATACGCTTGACACACGATTGGTGAATGTTGAGAAAATTTCCTTTGAAGAAAAAGAGGAATTTTCTTTGCGTCCTAGTCAATGGGAAGATTATATAGGTCAAGAACAAATTAAGAAAAATTTGGATATTTTTATCAAGGCTAGTAAAAAGCGGGGAGAATGTTTAGATCATATTTTATTTTTTGGACCTCCTGGGCTTGGTAAAACAACACTAAGCTATATTATTGCTACACAAATGGGAGCAAATATTAAAGTTACTGCGGCACCAATGATTGAGAAGTCTGGAGATTTGGCAGCTATTATGACTAATCTTGCAGAAGGAGATATTTTATTTATTGATGAAATTCATCGCCTAAGTCCTGCGATCGAAGAAATTCTTTATCCTGCAATGGAGGATTTTAGGTTAGATATTATTATTGGTTCTGGTCCTGCAGCACAGACTATTAAGATTGATCTTCCACGTTTTACACTTATTGGAGCAACAACTAGGGCGGGAATGTTAAGTAATCCTTTGCGTGATCGATTTGGTATGAATTTTAGAATGGAGTTTTATAGTGTTGAGGAATTGGGGTTGATTATTGAGCGTGCAGCCAAGCGTTTTCAAAAAAGTATTGATGAAAAAAGTGCTTTGGAGATTGCTAAACGCTCTAGAGGCACACCTCGCATTGCATTGCGGCTACTTAAGAGGGTAAGAGATTTTTCAGATGTAGGTAATGAGAAGAGTATTAGTCTTGCTACCACGCAATATGCACTTAATGAATTAGGAATCAATACCTTAGGTTTTGATATGCTAGATTTGAGATATTTAGAAATTTTAAGAAGCGCAAAAGGAAGACCTATTGGTTTATCTACTATTGCTGCTGCAATGAGTGAGGATGAGGGGACGATTGAGGAGGCGATTGAACCATATTTATTAGCAAATGGATATATCGAAAAAACTGCAAAAGGCAGAATTGCTACAAATAAAATTTTTAATGTGCTAAAATAGTTTTAACATTATAAAAAATGTTATGACACTATCTCTAGGAGATTACATGAAAAAGATTGTAGTTTTGGGTGCGGGTTATGCGAGTTTAGCATTTTTAAAAAATTTAGATTTAGAGGCTTTGGGGGATTATGAAATTTTTTTGATTAGTCGTTATGATTATCACTATACTAGCATTTTATTGCATGAGGTAGTAACAGGTGCAAGACGCGATGCAAGAATCTATCTCACAGATATTTTGCCTCATAAGATTAAAATAATTCAAGATGAAGTTTTAGAGATCAAAGAAGACAAGGTTCTTGCAAAAAAGCAAAGCTATGATTATGATTATTTAGTTGTTGGACTTGGATTTCAATCCGATAGCTTTGGAATTGCAGGAATCAAAGAGTATGCTACACCTATTGTGGATTTTGAAAATGCGTTAAAGTTGCGAGAAAAAATTTATTTACAGATTGAAAAATATAAAAAAACAAAGGATTGTAAAGATCTTAAATTTGTGGTGTGTGGTGGTGGATTTAGTGGGATTGAAACGATTACTTCTTTGGCTATTAATCTCAAAAAATTTTGTAAAGAACAAGGAGTGGATTCTACATTGCTGCAGTTTATATGTATTGAGGCAATGCCTGATATTCTTCCAATGTTTTCTGCAAAACTGGTGCAAAAAACAAAAAATTTTTTAAAAACAGAAAATGTGGAGTTGGCTACGGGGTGCAAGATTTTGCGTTGTGAAGAGGGGAGAGTAATTGTCCAAAGAAATGATAGAGAGGAGGCTATAGAGGCAGGATTAATTATTTGGACAGCTGGTGTGAAGGGGAATGCAGTGATTGAGAATTCTAGCTTTTTTACTTCAGCAAGAAGCAAGGTAGAAGTAGATGCTTATTTACGGCCTTATAATCAAGAAAATCAAGATAAAATGCAAAATATTTATATTATTGGAGATTGTGCTGCGTTAAAAGATGCAGAAAGTGGTAGATTTTATCCCCCTACCGCACAAATTGCTATCAAGCAAGGTGAATATCTTGCTAAAGCATTTAAAAATAGAATCTTAGGTGTTGGTGTGGAGGCTTTTAACTATATTTCTGAGGGGACAGTTTGTTCTTTAGGAGAAGAGTGTGCGATAGGAAATGTTAAAGGTAGGGATATAAGTGGTAAAATAGCAATTTTTATAAAAAGAATGATAGAGAAGAAATGGCTGTATAAGATTTTAGGAATCAGAGGGATTTTTAGATAATCCCTGTTATAGTTATTGCAGATTTTTATTTCTAATATAAAAAGAATGATAAAAGATTGCACAAAAACTATAAAAACAGCCTAAGAAAAGTAGATAGAAAAATTGTGGCATAATTTGGTTGAGACTAGCGCTCATTTGATTGAGTTTTAAAAAGCCATTGATTCCATGATACGCGGGTATAAGTGCACTGATAGATTTTAAAAAATTAGGAATAAGCTCACTTGGCCAAATAAAACCTAGTAAAAATACAATAGGTAGAGATGAGATTAAAACAATTTGTGTAGGTAGTGCAGTATTTTTGATAAATAATCCCAAAAAAATTCCTAGAGAAAGCATGGCAAAAATAAAAACTAGTGCAAAACACCAGAAATCAACTATATTTGCTTTGATATTAATATCATAAAGTGTGAAGAAGAAACCAAAAAATAAGAGAAAAAGCAGAATGTAAATTCCACCAAAAATCAACAGTCGAGCAAAAAGAATTTTAAAAAAACTCTGTGTGCGATAATAACTTGTAGGATTATTTTCTTTATTTTGAAAGGCACCAAGAAGCATAGTTCCACCAATAGCAGTTTGGTGTAAAATAAAAATCAAAATTGCTGCTAAGGCATAATTCAGATAGCCATTTGAGGGGTTAAAAAGAGGAATGCTTGTTTTTTGCAACAGATCAGCTTTTTGGTGTATGGTAGAGTTTTGTAAGATTTTGGTTTGAATGATAATTTGTTGGCCTAGCGCATTTGCTGCATCATTTAGCCCTTCTACAATTGCACCATATGCAGAAAAATATGAGGCATTTGCTATATAGGCAAGATGTGCAGGCACTCCTTTTTTGAGATTTTTTTCAAAACCCTTTGGAATAATAAGATAGCCAAAAATTTTATTATGTGTTAGAGATTCTAAGGCTTGATGTTCAGAATCTAAAATTTGCGTGACTTGATTTTGAGGCATAGAATTTACATAAAAAATCAATTCTTTACTTTGCATGCTCTGGTCTAAATCTACGACAGCAATTTTTTGATCTCTAATAAGATCACTTTTGTATGGTGTAGGATATAAAAGTACATACATCAAGGATCCACCAAAAACGATAAGTAAAATCGTAGAGTTGCTAAAAATTGCTTTAAACTCTAGTGCAAAAATTTTAAAAAAACTCATATTTTTCCTTTGATTTTATAAATCAACCAAGCAGCGGGTAAAAAAAGTAAAAATGGCAACATCTTTGCAAGGATAAAAAATCCTTCTAAAATATCACCGCCATAGTGGGCTTGTTGGAAATAAAGTTCCATAAAATAAGAAATAGGCAAAATATGGCTCCAAAAAAGTGCAAAGCTATCCATTGCACTTTGTGGGTAGGTAACTCCTGCAAAAGCTAGACTTGGTGCGGTATAAGCAGCAATAAGGCTGATAGATTTTGTGGCATTTAAAAAAATGCTTTGCAAAAATGCCACAATTGCACTAATAGAGATTCCCAAAATTAAAAGAGCAAAGAAAATTAGTGAAATATTACCTACAAGCGGAAATTTTAGAGTGTTGAAAAAATAAATCATTACCATGCCCCAAAACATAAAAATCAAGAGATTGAATCCAAAACGCATAAAAAAATCACCACTATTTTTAATGGGATAAGATAAAAGATTTAACAATCCTAAGGCTAGGAGAATCTGCCAAATACAGGGCAAAATTAAAGTTCCTAAAAATTGTATATAGCTATTTTTGGGATTAAAAAGCGCGTTGATATGTGGCAAGATTGGTGCACTTTTTCCCATCGCAGCTTGTAGATTTTTAACTTGAATGAGATTTTTTCCCGTTTGTAGTTTGATGTTGCTTAATGCAATGATTTGCAGCATTGCATTATCAAGCGTTTTGCCAATTAAGATAAATTGTGAGTTGTAATAAAAAGTGATTTCTTGCATCACGCCCATTTTGATTTTTTTTTGCATATCTTGTGGAATCACTACAAGGGCATAAATTTTGGTAGTGCTTAGATCTTCTTGCGCTTCTTTGATAGAGTGATAAAAATTTGTAGGTTTTAAGGTGGGGGAGTGTGTGATATTATAGATAATTTCTTCAGACAATGTACTTTTGTCATAATCAAGAATTCCTATAGGTAATTGTCTTGGAGTAGCATCTTTGAAAATGTTGTAGATAATCCCCCCAAAAAGCAATGGGGCAATAAGGTAGAGAAAGCATAAAAATTTATTACGCAGTAAAATATTTGCAAGAATCTGCATTAAAATACCTTAATAAGTACGCTCATTCCCACGCGCCATTCTTCAATTTCTTCAAGAGGTACTGCTTCAATTTCATAGCTTTTCATATCATAGCCCTTGCCATTTGCAGTTGCTTTCCATGTTGCAAAATCCCCCATTACAGAGATATAACGCACTTTAAACTGGATAGTTCTATCAAGTGCTGGTATATAACCTTCAAAAACAGAATCTTTTTGGAATTTAGGGAGATATTGTTCATTAACACTAAATCTTAACCAAATATCTTTGGTATCAATAAGAAGCACGACGGGGAAACCACTAGGGCTTAGCTCGCCATCATGTAATAAAACATTACTTACTTCTCCACTAATTGGTGCATAAGCATTGATATCCTTTAGGTAGGCTTCTACTTCACTTACTTGTCCTTCTGCAGCTTTTTGTTTTTCAAAGGCTGCTTTTTTGGTTTCATCTCTTGCGCCATCAAGAGCAATTTTATATTGCTGATAAGCAACATTTTCATTGTATTTTGCACTTTGATAGGCCGCATATGCTTCATCTCTTTTTTGCAAGCTTACCACACCGCTTTTATAGAGTTCAGCGATTCGGTCATAGGTTTTTTGTGTGAGTTCTGTCATAGCCTTTGCAGAAGACCAAACATCTTTTGCAGAAATGATAGTTTCTTCTCGGGAACCTTTTTTTGTTTCTTCGCTTAGGGCTTTTGCTGCTTCATATCCTGCTTGCGCTTGTGTAAGTTTGGCATTTACTTCTGGACTGTTGATTTGATAGATTAAATCTCCTTTGTTGACAAAATCACCCTTTTTTACTTTGAGATTTTCTACTCTTCCTGCAAGTTTGGAGCTTACACTATATTCTTTTGCAGTGATTTGACCTTGCAAATATTGAGGTTTAGTTTCATAGGCACGATAAAATGTGATTCCTAACCAAAGTATAATAAAAAATAAAATTACAATAAGTATGATTTTTTCAACCACTTTTTTATTTTTAAAATTTTTGATTTTTTCAAGTAGTGTATTTTGTATTTTTTTAAAATCTTTTTTCTGTTTTATGGTATTTTTTTGCGTAGTTATCTGAGTATAAGTTTCATTTTTTGTTTGTTCTTTTTTTGATTTTTTCTCTTCTGTTTGTATTTTATTTTTTTTCTCTTTGGTTTTTTCTTTTTGCCCTTTTTGTTTTTTTTGCTTTTTTTCTTTGGGATTTTTTTCTAGGGAGAGTTTTTTTTCTTCTTTCATGTTAATCCTTATTGTTGTAATTCATAAAACATGGCAATATTGTCACTAAGTGCCATAAGTTTTGAGAGTAAAATCACATATTTATATGCAATGGTTTTTTGTTCAATAAGAGTGTTTGAGAGCATATTCCTTGCATCAATAACTTGTATGCTTGTTGCTAGACCTTGATTAAATGCAACCTCTTGTAATTTTAGATTTTCTTGCGCAAGTTTGATGCTAGATTCTAAACTCCAATATTCCTCTTGTGCAAAAATTACTTCCTTATAGGTACTTCTTGCTAAAACTTCCATATCTTTTATGGCTTGGGCCTTGGTTTTATCTAGTTGCATTTCTACGATCTTTGCTGCTTGGATTTGAGGAATCTTACCTCCTGCACTTACAAGAGGTAATCGTGCTGTGATGCCTATATACCAAGAAGGCAAGGATTGATTATGTAATAAAAAATTATTGTCCATAAAATATGATCCCATCAAAGCAACATCAGGGAAAAGTTTGGCAATTTCTATTTTTCTTGCTTCACTAGCAATCGAGATTTTTTGATCTAAACTTTTTAAAATTGGATAGGAATTTAGCGTTTTTTGCACAAAAAAATCTTCATATTTTTTTGGTCTTTTGACTTCTATATTTGAAGTAGGATGTGTATTTTTTAAATTTAAGGCAGTATTAAGTGCAATTTGCGAAATTTCAAGTTTGTTTTTTGCTTCTTTGCTTTTATTTTTGCTTTTATCTAATGCTACTTGTGCACCCAAAACTTCAATTTTTGCAATCTGCCCAGCTTTTTGCAATTTTAATGCATTATTGTAGTGGATTTGTGCGCTTTTTTGCATTTCTTGCAAGGTAAAATAAATTTCTTGCTGTAGCCAAACACCATAATAAATTTTTGCTAATTCTTCAAAGGTGGCTAGTTTTTTGAGTCGCAATGCCTCTTTTGCATCTTTTTCTTGAAGTTTTGCAATATTTACTCCATGCCATCTTTTCCCTCCTGTATAAAGTGGATAAATAATATTTAGTGAACCAATTATTATATCTTGATTGATTAGATTAATTTGTGGTAATACATTGCTTATTGGCGCAAGGTTGAGATGGACAGGTTCAGAAAGATGGATATAGGTTGCAGTGATATCAATATTTGGTAAAAATGTGAGTTTGGAGGCAAGAGAGAGCTTTTGGCTTTTTTCTACACCTAGCTCTTCAGCTTTGATTCCATTATGATTTTTTAACACATATTCCCATGCTTGTTTAAAACTTAGGTTTTGATTTTCTGCATGAACGAGTGGAGGTGTTGTTAGCAAAAAGATATAAAAAATTTTAACAAAGCAATTATGAGCGGCTTTCCAAATATTCTTCATAGTTACCCCTAAAATCAATAAGTTTTACACCATTTTCTCCATCTTCTTTGAGCTCGATGATGCGATTTGCAAATGCACCAATAAGCTCTCTATCATGGCTAACGCAAATTACATTGCCGTTAAATTTATAAAGTGCTTCACCTAATGCGACAATAGATTCTAAATCAAGATGGTTGCTAGGTTCATCAAGTATCAAAAAATTTCCTCCTTCAAGCATTAATTTTGATAAAACCATTCTGTGTTTTTCTCCACCGCTAAGTGCATTGATACTTTTTTCTTGTTCTTCCCCATTAAAAAGCATTCTTCCAAGTGCGTTTCTAATCTCTCCACTTTCCATTTTTTTATCAAAGCCTCTTAGCCATTCATAAAGTGTTTCCTCCCCTTTAATTTCTTCGCTTACATTTTGAGGAAAATACCCTTTTTGTGTAGTTGCACCCCATTTGATTATTCCATTATCTGGATGCAATTCTTCTACTAAAATTTTACATAATGTACTTTTTCCCACTCCATTAGCACCAATTAATGCAACCTTATCACCAGGCAAGAATTTCAAATCAAGATTTGTAAAAATTTTTTTATCCCCATAAGATTTAGAGATATTTTCACATTCTAATGCCTCGTTGCCGATTGTTCTTTTTGGTTTGAAGATAATGCTTGGATCTCTACGACTTGAAACTTCAAGAGCTTTGATATCAAGCTTTTCTAGTTGTTTCTGACGTGAGGTAGCTTGTTTGGCTTTTGATGCGTTGGCAGAAAATCTTGCAATAAAGTTTTCTAATTCTTCTTTTTCTTTAAGTTTTTTATTGCGTTCCATTTCTTGTTGCTTGGAAATTAAGGTAGATGCAATATACCAATCATCATAATTTCCACTAAATTCCCTGATGGTTTTGAAATCTAGATCTAAAATATGTGTACAAACTGTGTTTAAAAAATGTCTATCATGACTAATTACAACCATAGTGCCCTCATGGCGTTTTAGATTTTCTTCTAACCATGCAATTGCGGGGAGATCAAGGTTGTTGGTAGGCTCATCAAGTAGTAAAATATCAGGTTTTGGAAAAAGTACTTGCGCAAGCAAGATTTTAAACTTATCGCCACCAGTGAGAGTTTTCATTAGGTCTTCATGTTGTTTAGTAGGGAATCCCAAATCTTGTAGGATTTTTTCAATGACTACTTCATATTCATACATTGGATCTTCTTCGGCACAAATCATTTCTAATTCGCCTAATCTCTCATTGATCTTATCATCACTAAGATCTCCTTCTGTATAGAGCCTTTCTTTTTCTTTGACTGCATCAAATAATCTTTTATTTCCGATTAAAACAGCATCTTTTAAGCTGAGTTCTTCAAAAGCGTATTGATCTTGTCCTAAGACCCCCAGTCGTGCATTAGGATTGATTACTACTTCTCCACTACTGGGTTCATAAATCCCACAAAGGATTTTTAAGAAAGTTGATTTTCCTGCACCATTTGCGCCAATTAATCCATAGCGTTTGCCAGAATCTAATTTGATGTTTATGTTTTCAAATAATTTTTTTGTTGCATAATTCATGGTGAGATTGATTGTTTGCAGCATAACATTCCTTAAAATAATTATTTTTCTTGATTTTAGCAATTATTATGCTGTTTTTCAATATAAAAAATATATTTATATTTTTGGTGATTTTTTATCAAAAAAGGTGCTATTATATAAAAAACCCTGTAAATGACATAAGGAAGAGAGATGTTTGCTTATTATAGAATGAGGCGTTATGCACTCTACCTACTAATTTCTTTATTTTTAATTGTGATACCTTTTATCCAATTTAATGGTAATCAAATTTTTTTGCTTTCATTTGATCATAGACAATTGCATCTTTTTGGAATTGTTTTTAATGTGCAAGAACTTTACTTGATGCCATTTTTATTGATAATGCTTTTTATCGGTATTTTTTTTATGACGACTTTGGGGGGGAGAGTGTGGTGTGGATGGAGTTGTCCGCAGACAATTTTTCGTGTGATCTATCGCGATCTGATTGAAACTAAGATTTTAGGATTGCGTAAAAAAATCTCTGATAAGCAAAAAAAGCCAGATTATCATATAAAAACCAATATAATAAAAAAGATTATAGGAATTTTGCTTTTTTCTTGTATTGCGCTTTGTGCAGCGGGTGTATTTTTATTTTATTTTATTCCTCCAAAAGAATTCTTTTTGTATTTGCAAAATCCCATGGAACATAAAGTTTTATTAGGATTTTGGCTCTGTATTGCTATATTTTTGATTTTTGATATTACTTTTATGGCGGAAAATTTTTGTATCTATATGTGTCCTTATGCAAGGGTGCAATCTGTGCTTTATGATAATAATACAATCATGGCAATTTATGATAATAATCGTGGTGGTGCAGTATATAGCAAGGAGGGGAATTTGCTTTTAGCACCCAAAAAACAAGATAGCAATAATGAATGTATTAATTGCCATCAATGTGTAAAAGTGTGCCCAACGCATATTGACATCCGTAAGGGAATGCAACTTGAATGTATTAATTGCCTTGAGTGTGTAGATGCATGTGGCGATGTGATGAAAAAGTTTCAAAAACCTTCGCTTATTCAGTGGAGTTCGCCAAATGCAGTGCAGACAAAATCCAAAGTAAAATATTTTAGAGGTGCTACGATTGGATATGTAATTGTGCTTTGTATTGTGATGGGAATTATGATTTTTATGGGGAGTAAGAAGGAATCTATTTTGGTAAATATTGATCGAAATACCCAGCTTTATGAGATACGAAAAAATGGTGCAATTGATAATTTTTATATCTTTTTGTTTGAAAACACTGATAATAAACCCCATACCTATAAATTTGAAATTTTGAATTATCCTAGTCTTGAGATTTTAAAGCCTAAGGAAGCAATAAAGGTAGATGCGGGAGGTAAGATTAAGCAAGTAGTGATTTTACGAAAGAAGCAAGGAAGTATGCAAAAATCAAAAGATTCTCAAACCACAATTCCACTCCAAATCAAAATCTATGATTTAGATGATCCAAAGATTTTTATCTTGAGGAAAACTATTTTTGTTACACCTTAATTTGGTTGTAACAAAGTAGTAGTATTGCTATAAGACAACAAGGAGTTTAAAACCCCTTATATTTGCATAGAGGGTAAAAAAATGAAGAATTATTTTTCTTTATTATCTTTATTTTTTTTTCAACATTCTTTTTAAGCTTACATAAAACTTCATCCATTCATCAAGTTCCATTAATGGATGGCCACCCCATTTGGTATTTGCAGGGAGATTTTTACCTACTGCTCCACGCCCTGCAATTTGTGTAAAATCACCAATATGAATATGTCCGCCTGTCCCTGCTTGTCCTCCCATAACGACATTTCTACCTGTAGTGGTGGATCCAGCTAGACCTACTTGAGAAACTAGGATTGTATAAGGGCCAATTATGCAGTTATGCCCGATTTGTACAAGATTGTCAATTTTTGCACCTTTTTGGATTCTGGTTTCTCCAAATACTGCACGATCAATTGTGTTATTTGCACCGATTTCTACATCATCTTCGATTACTACGCGACCATTATGTTGGATTTTTACATGTTCACCAGTTTTAGTGTGCGCATAGCCAAAACCATCACTCCCTATCACGCTTCCTGCATGAATAGAGACATGATTTCCAATAATTGTATCACGATAAATTACTACATTAGGATAGATTTTACACCCTTCCCCTATGCTTACATTGTCACTAATTACAACACCTGGCATGATTTCTGTGTCACTACCTATGCTTACATTTTTACCAATATAGACATTTGGCATAATTTTGGCATCTTTGTGAATATTTGCCTCTCGTCCCTCTTGATTAAATTCTTTTTTTTCAAAAAAATGTGAGATTCTTGCAAAGGCTAAATGCGGGTTGTCAGTGATAATTGCTTGGATATGCGCAGGGACATTTTCCTTAAATTCTTCTCGAATAAGGACTGCGCCAGCGTGAGAATTTTCTAATGTATCGAGGTATTGTTTTTGATCTATATAACCAATTTCTTTTGGCGAGGCTTTATCTAGTGGTGCGATGCCTTCAAGTTCGAAATCTTTTATTAGAGGTTGTTTTATATCAATAAGTTGTAAAATTTCTGAAAGTTTCATGATAACTCCCTTGCTAGTGTGATCATATCAACAAAATTATTTATATCAAGCGATGCACTACCAATTAATGCACCATCTACATTCGGTAACTTTAAAATTTCTGCAAGATTATTTTTTTGCACACTTCCTCCATAAAGAATCTTAGCAGGACATAGAGTTTTTAAAAATGTATGTACTTCTTCAATTTCTTCTAGACTTGCACTTTTTCCCGTGCCAATTGCCCAGATAGGTTCGTATGCAAGGATAAGATTTGGATAGTTTATATCAATTCCTTGTAATTGTGTGGCAAGAAATTTTTTTGTCATTTCAAAACCTTTTTGTCGTACTTCTAGATTTTCACCAATACAATAAAAAATTGAAAAATTTTGTGCTTTAAAAAAATTAAATTTTTGTGCACAAAACTCCTGATTTTCTCCTAGTAAAGCTCTTCTTTCGCTGTGACCGATTAGAAGAGTGTTGATATTTAAATCCTTTAGTGCTTCTAGTGTGATTTCTCCAGTAAATGCACCATTATTTGCAGGATATGCATTTTGTGCACCGATTTGAAATTTTTGGCTTTGTTGTAAAGCAAAAAATGGAGGAAATAAAAATACTTTATCATTTGGCATAATTTTAGAATCTAGAATTTGATAATATTCTTGTATTTTTGTGCGTGTGAGATTGGATTTGAAATTACCAGCAATGATTTTTGACATGAAAATCCTTTAGTATTTTTTAAATTCTAACATAAAATATAGGGTTTTAAAAGTAGGAGGTAGGGTTTAAAGAAAAGTTCCATTGAGATAGTAGATTATCTCAATGGATTTACCAAGTTACGGTTTATTTTTTGTATTAGTTTTTAGTAGCTTCTTCTTTATTTTCAGTTTGTTTTTTGTCTTTTTTGATATCAGAAGTTATTGTTAAAGCTGTTGGTGTATATTTTTTATTTTCGCCAAAGCTATATCTATAGCCAAGATTGAATTGATATTGTGTAACAATCTTACCACCAAAACTTCTTTCAAAATCAAAATAGATTCTGTGATGATCTTTTATTGTGAAGTTTGTACCTAGATTAAGTGTAAATCTTCCAGTGGATGCAAGAGGTGTAAGTGTAGAATCTCCACCAGCACTAGATGTAAGATTGATAGATCCACCATGGATATAATCACCTGTATAGTAAGTTCCTATATAAAGTTGTGATCTAAAGCCCTTATCTTGTGTAAAGCGATCAAATTTGTATCCAAAGCTAGAACCTATTCTTCCTCTTAGCGTAAGGATTGCATCTTGAACACCATCTAGATGATATGCACCCAAAACTCTTCTTAGACTACTTTGATCCAAGAAACCAAAAGCAATTTCTGCTTGTGGGTCGATATACCATTCATTTTTCTCACCAAGCAAGAATCTATATCCCAATTCTTGAGAAAATGTAAATGCAAAATTATTTACACTGTCATTTCCACTTTCATTAAAGAAAGAAAGTCTATTATTAATAAAACTTAATTTAAGAATTGTATCTGAGTAAAGACCATTTTTAAAGCCATTTGCCTTACTTGCACCATCTTGTACATAAGCGTTATAAATCGCAATTTCTGCACCATTAGCAATAGAGCTATTGATTCCTTTTTTATGGTTAGTTACTTCTTCTGTCAATAGGTCTGTTTTATTAACAGAGTTCGCATAGGATATTGCAAAACCTAGATAGTTGTTTGCACCTTCCATGCCAAATGCATAGTCATAACCACCTTGAATTGTCGTGTAGTATGATGTGCTTTGTGTTGCAAAGCTAGATGTTTGCATACCAGTAAATACTCTTGCCCATACGCCATGCGCATTAGAATTATCTCTTAATTCACCCATTCTTTTATTAAGGCTGTTTAAGTTTGCTAAATAAAGTTCATAGTTTGCATTAAGTGCACTGGAAGAAACTACTTTGTTTGCTGTAGAAGTTTCTGCTTTTGCATCCTTGATAAAGTATGTTGTATAGCCACCATTATTATTTGTAGTTTTTCCATATCTATCAGTAGTTACCCCAATTAGTTCAGAGCTAAATACATCAAACCCCACAACAGCATTTGTTGATTTTAGATTCACAAGAGATTTTTTCTCTGCTTCAGTTACACCCTCGCTATTTACATCTTGGCTTCCTTGTTTTACAGTCATTACCGCGATATTTCCAGCAGTTTCAGTTCCACCACCCGCATATTTAATCTTGCTTACATTTCCATTTGTAAGGATTTGGATATATTCGGTTACGGCTTTTGTTGGTGTACTAGCACTACCTGTTTCACCATTTTGTATATCATAGACAATTACTCTATCGCTATATACATGTCCATATTGTCCTGTTCCTGCTTTAGAAGATTCCCCATTGAGTGTAGCACCGCTACTTCCAGCATTTTTTCTTCCTTGGAATGCGTCTGTATTTACATATACTCTAAAGATTGCATTATCGCCTTTAAGACCGCTTTTGCCTAGCATTTCTGTTGTATTAGAAGAATTTTGTGGTGCGTCACCAATTTGCAAAAGATTGAAGCTTGTTCTTGTTGGGATAAAGCTTGCATCATTACCATAAGAACCAATATCTACAATTGTATTTTTTTGTGCAATTGTATTTAAAAGAAGATTTGGATCTGTTGGATCTACCACAGGAGCATTGTCAAAAGTAAGATTTATAATATTTGTTCCTCCAGGTACAAGAAGTTTTGAACCTTCTTTCATTATCATATCCACTTTTACTGGATTTGCTTGATCTGTGCTTGTTGCTTTGATTTTAGAATAATCAAAATCACCAAAGAAGATTGATCCTTTTGTAAGCTCTATTATATAGTTTGAATTTGCTGAGCTATTGCTGCTTTCAAGTGCCACAATACTACCCACTGCGATACCATCAAGAGTAATTTTATCTTTATAAGAAGTTGTTTGACCATCTTGTCTTGTAGCCATATTTGGAGTTTTATCAACAGTGATTTTTAAAAGACCTTTTCTATCAGTATCTGTTCCTAGATAATCTTTAAAAGCTCCTGTAAATGATGCAGAATAAGTGCCATACTCATCTTGCAAGGTAATATTTCTATCTCTAAGATTAAATCTTAGACCATCTTTATAAGTTACACCAAGGAATTTATTTTCATTAAAATTATTATCTGTTCCTGTCGAGAAGTCATCTTGCACGCTTCCATTTGTTGTGCCATTTTGTCCATTGATAGAATCACCTAGGTTATTATTATTTGCAAATACGATATTTACGATTCCGCTATTTGAACTTCCATCCCAGATGTAATTATCATCGTTATCAAATCTCCCTGCATAATCTATGTCTGCACTTACTTTTACAGGTGCTTGGATTACGACATTTGTTGTGCTACTACCTGCGTTTGTGATCTTGAAGTTTGCAGCTTTATCTGTTGTAAAATTACTAGTTTTTTCTCTCAAAACAATTGTCGTCCCACCACCATTTTTTGTAATGATATTTCCAGATCCATTTGGATGAGCTGTAAGATATTGCATAAGTTCTTGATGTTGAGTAGCAAGGCTATCATCATATTTACTTGCTAAGAGTTCTGCTGCATTATTTGGTATCCAGAAACTATTGTCAAAAATAATTCTTGTTGCGCCACCATTTGTTAGGATATTTCCAGCAAATACTGCATTTTTTAAAAGATCGGTAGCGCCAGCAGCACTAGCAACACCCTCACTAGCAGTAGCATCTGTGATTTTGAAAGTAAAGTTATTGCTTCCGCTTTGTGTATTGATATCTCCTAACATTAGTATTGGACTAGTTGTATTATCTTTTGTTTCAAAAGTGACAGTGTTTGTTCCGCCATTAAATGTTTCAAAAGCTGTATTGATGACTTTTCCACCTTCTTTAAAAGTAATAAGGTTAGTAGATTGATTATTTGCAGTGATTTTTGTTATTTGATCTGCTGTATTTTGACTCATAGTTGCTGCACCAAGTGCACCATCTTTTTCAAAAGTGATTATATTTTTTCCACCACTATCAGCAGTGATGTTTCCGATAAATGTTGCGGCTGTGATTGTTTTTGCTTCAGCTGCTTTGGCTACTACTTTTGACATACTGCTAGCTTCAGAATCTACTTGTCCATTTTTAAATACAATCTCATTTGTCCCACCGGTAGATTCGATACTAAGCTTATCGAGCTTAATCCCTGCTTGTTTGAAAACTATATTATTGTATCCATAGCGCGTGCCATCACTAACTGCTTTTCCTGCTAGGATTTTTCCTTGCATTATGCCTTTTTCAAAGGTTACATGATTCCCTTTTTTTGTGTCTGTTTTTCCTGAAAACCCTGTGCCATAGGAGATGATATTGCCATCTAGATATACTTTAGTCGCATCGTTATTTTCCATAACTACTTTTGCCGCTGCTTCTTCTTCCATTACTGGTGAAGTTCCGCCAAATATGACATAGTTCCCCACAAAATCATTTCCACTAGTTGGCAAACCTGTTTGGATATTTCCTTTCATTGTTGCACCATCTACTAGCTCTACATTAAAATTTTTAGCACCAGAGTTTGTATTTAGATGTTGTCCACCGATATTTCCTTCTAAAATTCCATTTTTGATCACGATTTTTGCAGTATCACTTCCAGAGGATTCATTGCTGGTTTTATAGCGATAGATATTTCCTATAATTTTGTTATTTGCGTCTGCAAGGTCGATTGTCATAGAGCCACTACTAACATTTTGCCCCATTATAATATCACCTTTTATAGATAGTCCGGCGCTATCTTCTGGTTGAGACATTTCTTCTAATTCTTTCTTAACCATTTCTTTTTTAGCTAGTGTAATATTATGGGTAGAATCACCGCGGAATTCGATAGTTCCTTCATAGCCTTTGGTAAAACTCCCTGTAAAAGTATTGCCTGTTTTTGCACCTGCTAGAAGAATATTTCCTTTAAAGATTGCATTTTCTGCTGTGAGATTAAATGTTTTGCTTGTGGCTTGACCAAAGTCAATGGTAAGTGTAGAGTTAGGGAAATTAAACACACCATCTCCAGGCGTAGTATTTTCAAAATTTTTATCAGAAAGATTTACTGTGTTTACATTTTGACCAAAAGTTACCTTTCCACTCTCAATATTAACATTAGTAGAACCGGAGGTAGCGAAAAAAAGTGTAATATCTTGTGAGATTTGTTGGCAATTGTTGCTATCAATACAATTTGATTCTGTGCTAGCTTGTGCATATGCCATGTTACCACCAAGATTTAATAAAAGTGCCAAAGAGGTTGCTACTGCAGGTTTAAAGATTTTGTTGCCTCCTCCGCGTGGATTTTTTAAGAAAAAGTATTTTTTTGCATAGTTTTGCATAGATTATCCTTATAGTTTTTTTGTTTTTTGGGGCAGAATTATACATATTTTTTAAAACTTTTCAAGATTTCTTGACATTTTTATGAAATTTTTATTATTTGCTGTATTGTTGCTAGTAATAAGTTTTTGTTCTTTATGAAATAAAGATGAATAAAAATCAGGATAAAGATTTAGGGTTTTTAGGTACTTGTGATGTGAAGGATAAAAACATCAAATATTTTGCTAAAATTTTATCATTAATTTTATGAGGCAAGAGGCGTGTTATGTTTTTTACGGATTTTTTGAAGAATCTTAAGCGAGATGAAGCAAGAGCAAAAAAAGATACTACAAGCCATTGGATTAAGTGTGATGGTTGTAGTGCTTTGATGTATTATAAGGAAGTGCATGCACAGCTTTATGTTTGCCCAAAATGTGGACATCATTTTAGAATCTCTGCACAAGATCGTATAGATTTTCTTTGCGATAGTCAGAGTTTTGTAGAGTATGATAAGGAATTGTCGCCAATAGATCCGCTAAATTTTGTAGATAAAGAAAGCTATAAAAAGAGAATCGAAAAATATAAAAATAAAACCGGCCGTCCTAGCTCTGTAATTGCGGGATTTGCAAGAATTAATAAAATCCCTGTGCAATTAGTGGTGTTTGATTTTGCGTTTATGGGGGGGAGTTTGGGGTCTGTAGAGGGGGAGAAGATTGTAAGAGCAGTACAAAGGAGTTTGCAAAATAAGCAAGCATTAATTATTGTATCTACAAGTGGGGGTGCTAGGATGCAAGAATCTACTTTTTCTTTGATGCAGATGGCAAAAACTAGTGCCGCACTCAATAAGCTTAGTGAGGCAAAAATCCCTTTTATCTCTCTGCTTACTGATCCCACTTTTGGGGGTGTGAGTGCTTCTTTTGCATTTTTGGGAGATTTGATTTTGGCAGAACCTGGTGCTATGATTGGATTTGCAGGTGCCAGGGTGATTAAGCAGACTATTGGTGCAGATTTGCCAGAGGGCTTTCAGACTGCAGAATTTCTATTGGAACATGGCTTAATTGATATGGTAGTGCATCGCAAAGATATGAAAAAAACTTTGAGCGATATTATTTCTATGTTGGTGCCTGTAAATGAAAATCAACCTGTATTGTATAGCTAAAAAAGAAAAAGAAGATGATTTTATAGTGCATTATCAAAAATTGTGTAAGCAATTTGGTGCAGAGTTGAAAATTTTTAATCTTTTTAATACAGAAGTTTTGCAAGCACAAAAAAAATCTGCCAAGGAGGCACAGAGTAGCTATACTAAGATTCTTTCTCCTTATCTTTCTAAAAACCACACTGCTAATAATATTGCCCTACATCCTGATGCTAAAACTTGCGATAGTTTTATATTTAGTAAAATGCTGGATTGTATGCATGTAAATTTTTTTATTGGAGGGTCGTTTGGTTTTGAAGAAAATTTTTTAAAAGAAACTAGAACTTTAAGTTTAAGCAAACTTACTATGAGTCATAAAATTGCAAAAATTGTATTATGTGAGCAAATTTATCGAGGACTTAGTATTTTACATAAGCATCCTTATCACAAATAAAAGGGAGAGCATGGATACATTGGATTTGGAAAAACTAAAAAAGATGCTAGAAAATAGACTAGAAGAGATTTTGGGTTGTTTGGATATAGAGATTGATGGAGAGTTTGATTTGGGGAATTTGAATGACGAAATGGATGTAATTTCTGCGAATTTGCAACATAATCTTAATGAAATTTTATTGCAAAAACATGGTCAAGAGATTAAGAAAATTACCAAAGCGTTGCAAAAAATGACTAATAATATATATGGGATTTGCGAAATGTGTGATGAGGAAATTGTCTTGGAGCGATTGTTGATTAAGCCTCATGCGGAGTATTGTGTAAAATGTCGTGAAATCTATGAGAAAAATAAAAAGGGTAAGTGATGAAGATTAGATATTATTTAGGGTTTATGGTAATTTTTGTATTGGTAATTAGTGCGTATGTATATCATGCTGTACCGGATAGTTTTGCGGTTGCAACGCCTGATAATAGAAAAATTGAGCTTCCAGCGGCGATGTGGGCAGCAATTTTTTTATCTTGTTGTTTTGTATTATCACTTTTATTTGTTTTATGGGGGTTTATATCAAGAAAACTTCATGCTTTTTATGAGAAAAAAGATTTTGCACTCTTGGTTGATCAAGTTATTAATCAATCTTTGGGAAAGAGTGAGCAGCATGTAAAATTTAAGCAAGAGTATTTTAAGAGGCTTTCAAAGGTTTTAAGTCGTTTTAATATAACGCCAAAGATTGATTCACAAATTAGTGGAGTGGATAGTATTGACGATTTTTTCGGAATATTGCGACAAATTACTCTTGGCTATGAGCAGAATATTAAAAAATATAATATTCCTTACGATAATGAGTTTTTTATCAAAAATTTTATGAATAAATTTAAAAAAGATTATCGAATAGGAATCAATGCCCTAAAAAGCCCTATGCCAAATCTTGTAAAAAAAGATATTTTTATTCAGTTGCTTGAATTTATCGAGGTACGAGATTTGCAAAAATTTTTAGATTTTGAAAAAATTGATTCTTTGGATAAAGATATGGGACTTGCGGTGATAGAGTTTTTGCAAAGAAAAAAGAGTAAGGTGAGTGATAACTATCTTCATGAGATTGTGAAAAAATCTAGTTTTGAAACAAAAGATTATTTAGAATTAGCAAAAAGACTTAAGTCAGTCTATACACCAGATGAGTTATTGCAATTTTTTGAAAAACTTGCATTGTTTGATGAAAAAGCAGAGATGGGGTATTTATATACCCTATGTGATTTAGAAATGATGGATCTTGTTCGTCAAAAACTTACAGGGTTTTCTAAAGAAGAATTTTTAAATGTGCGCGCATATATGGATTTGCGAGCACAAGGTAAGGTTTACCCTTTGCATTTATTTTTTTGATTTTGTAAAAAAATATGCCATATAGCAGAAAAAGACAAAAATTGCTGTAGCAAAGATTGCAATTCTTTGTGTAGGATCAAAAAGGCAACCAATGATTGAGGCGCTACAAAGAACAAGTGCAATAATCGGTGTATATGGCATTAGGGGGGTTTTGTAAGGAAGAGAATCTTCATCTTCCTTTGCCATATTTTTTCTAAAATTATATTGTGCAAGACTAACAGACATCCAGGTAAGAATTGAAGTAAAACCAGATACACTAATAAGAGTGGTAAAAACAATATTGGGCGCAAAGACAAGAGAACCAAGTGCGCTTAAAGATCCAATCATTGAAAAAATTACTGCATTTACGGGAATGCCTCTGTGATTAACTTTGCCAAAAAATTTAGGAATTTTACCCTGATTTCCTAGATTCCAAAGCATTCTAGATGAAGCATAAAGCGCAGAATTACTTACAGAAAAGATTGCAATAATAATGATAAAATTCATAATATCACCAGCAAAAGGAATGCCAATTTTGTCCAAGACTGCGACAAATGGGCTTGTAGTAATACGTGCATCATTATAAGGAAGTAGGGTAGCAATAATAAAAACGGTGCCAATAAAAAATAAAACAAGTCGCCAAAGTGTGGCGTTAATAGCTTTTGGCATTGCATGTTCAGGGGATTTAGTTTCACCAACTGCCACGCCAATTACTTCTGTTCCAGAAAATGCAAAATTTACCGCTAGGATTGTCATTAAAATTGCGGGGATTCCATTGGGAAACCAACCATCTTTGTAATAATTGATAAAAGTCGCATTAAATCCTTGGGAAAAAATATTGTACAAAATTACGCCAAAGCCAAGGAATAAAAACAATACTACCGCAGCAACTTTAATGGAACTAAAAATAAATTCTCCTTCTGCAAAAATCCGTACAGTCCAGATATTTAGTGCAAAAATTATTATGCCAAAAATGCTTGCCCAAATCCACACGGGAATATCAGGAAACCATTTTTGCATTAAAAGCCCCACAGCAGTAAATTCTCCTCCTAGTGCTGCAACCCATGTGAGCCAATAAAGCCAAGTAACAACATAGCCAGTACTTGGACTAATAAAACGATGCGCATAGTCTCCAAAGCTTGAAGTGTGTGGAAATTTCGAGCTAAGTTCTCCTAAACTTAGCATAACTGTATAGACAATAATTGCACCAATTGCATAAGAGAGTAAAGTGCCAAGTGCTCCGGCATTGTGTAGATTTTCACCAGTGGCGACGAATAGTCCTGTGCCAATCACTCCACCAAATGCAATCATCATGAGGTGGCGGTTTTTCATGATTCTGTGAAAATCATTTTGCGAATCTTGTTTCATATTTTTCACCATTATTAAATTTTTAAACTTGCATTCTATCAAAAAACATACTAAAGAAGTTAAGAACTTTATTATTTTGTGTTGTTGGCGAGGTCTAGAGTGTTTACATAATCTTTGGTTTGAATGTTTAAGAAATGTAAAAGTGTGTGAAAGACAAAATCATGACTAAGAGTATTTTTTTGTTGAGATTGCAAAGATTTATAATAAGAGGCAAAGCCTTTTCCTAAATAGATATAGGAGGGAATATGGGTTTGCTCTTTTGGTGCGAGGGCATAGGGGAGGCCACCGTGCATATATTGATTGTATTCCCCAAGACTTTCTCCATGATCGCTTACATACCATAAGAGATGAGGGAGTGGAGAGGTTGTCAGAACTTTTAAAATTTCCGCAATCACAAAATCTGTATAGCGTAAGGAATTGTCATACGCATTAAATAGGGAGTTGGTGGAGCAGTTTTGGAGATTTTCATCCTTGCATACAGGGGTAAAAAAACTAAAATTTTGTGGATACCGCTCAAAGTATTTTGCCCCATGACTTCCGTGAAGATTGATAACTAAAAAAGTATTTTTTTGTGCATTTTTGATTAAGGAATGGATTTGAGGAAGCATATCTCCATCTAATATATGGTCAGGATAATAAGAAATGTGATCACTTTCTAGTCTTTGGCAGACTTTTCCCATACATTCCCCGCCATTATTACTAATCCACCATACTTCATAGCCTACGCGTTTTGCAATATCTAAGATATTATCTTGATAGTAGCTAAGATTTCTTGCAGTATAGTTTTGGTGGGTAAGATTTGTAAGCATGCAGGGGATGCTAATTGCAGTAATTACTCCGCAAGATTTAAACTTTTCAAAATTAATAAGATTTTTTGCAAAGGTTTTTGTATAAGGGTTTGTTGCTCTATTATAGCCATTGTATTCAAAATTTTTAGCCCTTGCAGACTCTCCAATTACAAGAACAATAATTTTTGCTTGATCATTTGGTTTTAGGTTTGCATCAAGACCAATATGCATATAACTTTTTGGTGTTTGGTAAATAGTAGAAAAATGTCGGATAGTTGAGCGAATAGGAGCAATGGGGTTTAACATGTCAATGGTAGGTTTATAGGCTTTGAATGCAAAAATAATATTTTTTTCGTTGGAAAAAAATAGTGCAAGGATGATGAAGAGATAGAAAAATAGCAAATAAAGTTTGGTTTTTAATAAAGATGGGCTGATTTTGATAAAAAAAATGAAAAAGTAAGGAAGGGCTAAAAGCAAAAAGATTTTGATAAATACCATGGGGTGGATAAAGTCTTTGGCTTCACGAAAATTTGTATGTAAAATACTATCAATAATCATAGGATTTAGGCTGATTTTGTAAGTATCCATATAGTATGCACTAAATGCTCCTAAAAGCACAAAGATCGCTAATATATAGCGGTAGGTAAAAAAACTACATAAAATTTCAAAAACAAATGCTAATAAAAAACATAAAATTCCCCCGATACTGAAAAATAAAAAGAATCTATGATCAAAATTTTTGGTTGTTTCAAGGAGGGTTTGCCAAAAGGAATTGTGATAAAAAATTACAAAATATAGGCTGATAAAAAAAATTATACCATGGTAATTTAGAAATTTTGAAAGAAAACTTTTCACATATATACCTTAAGATTTTACTTGGGATTGTAACCAACTTTTTTATTAAGCTGTGATAAAATTTTGCAAATTTTAGAAAAATTTGGAAGCTTGAAGGATTAAAAATGATTAAAAAAGTAGTTTTGGCTTATAGTGGTGGGCTTGATACAAGTGTGATTTTAAAGTGGCTTGGTGATACCTATAATTGTGAAGTGGTAACTTTTACTGCGGATATTGGGCAGGGTGAGGAGGTGGAGCCTGCAAGAGCAAAGGCGGAAAAATTAGGCATTAAAAGTGAAAATATTTTTATTGAGGATTTGAGGGAAGAATTTATTAGAGATTTTGTATTTCCTATGTTTAGGGCAAATACTATTTATGAAGGCGAATACTTGCTTGGTACAAGTATTGCGCGCCCACTTATTGCAAAAAGATTGGTTGAAATTGCTAAAAAAGTAGGTGCTGATGCGATCTCTCATGGTGCTACAGGTAAGGGAAATGATCAAGTGCGATTTGAGATTGGTGCATATGCACTAAACCCAGATATAAAAGTTATTGCTCCTTGGAGAGAATGGGATCTAAATAGCCGCGAAAAACTCCTAGCCTATGCAGAATCTGCAGGAATAGAAATAGAAAAGAAAAAGAATAAATCACCTTATTCAATGGATGCAAATCTTCTTCATATTAGCTATGAAGGACAGATACTAGAAGATCCAAATGTAGCGCCTGAAGAAGACATGTGGAGATGGTCTGTTAGCCCAAAAAATGCTCCAGATAAACCTACAATTATTACAATAGAATTTAAAAATGGTGATGGCGTAGCGATAAATGGTGAAAAATTAAGCCCAGCAGAGTTTTGGACAAAGCTTAATAAACTTGGTGGGGAAAATGGAATTGGAAGATTGGATCTAGTAGAAAATCGTTATGTAGGTATGAAGTCGCGTGGTTGTTATGAAACTCCAGGTGGTACAATCTATCTAAAAGCACATCGTGCTATAGAATCTTTGTGTCTAGATCGCGAAGAAGCGCATCTAAAAGATTCTCTTATGCCAAAATATGCGGAGCTTATTTATAATGGATATTGGTTTAGCCCTGAAAGAGAGGCGTTGCAAGCACTTATTGATAAAACGCAAGAAAAGGTTGAAGGTGTGGTGAGAATAGAGCTTTATAAGGGTAATGTAACAATTCTTGGTAGAGAATCTAAAAAATCACTCTTTAATGCCGCATATAGTACTTTTGAAGAAGATAGTGTATATAATCAAAAAGATGCCGCAGGATTTATTAAGTTAAATGCTTTAAGATTCATCATCGCGGGGAAAACTGGGAAATAGATAGGTAGAAAATAAGGAGGGAGAAATAAAGGTTTTAGACTCTAGGTTTGTGCATTTTAGCCACAAAAAAATATATAAAAATTATTCAAAAATTTTTGTTTGTATTTAGAATATCTCATATACAAGAAAGGTTTAAAAAGGATAATTTTCCCCTTTTTAATAAGTTTTTAATTTTTTTTTCGCTACCCTATTAGTTTATTATTATAAAAAAAAGGATATAGATGAACAATTTTTCCAAACTTGGATTTATATTGGCCACTCTAGGAAGCTCTATTGGTTTAGGGCATATTTGGCGTTTTCCTTATATGGCCGGGACAAGTGGTGGAGGTGCTTTTGTTTTACTTTTTGTTGCGATCACTTTTGTAATTGGTGTTTCTATGTTGATTGCTGAAATGGTGATGGGAAATCAGGCAAAAACAAATGTACAAGATGCATATAAAAACCTTGATGCAAGCAAGGGGCAAAAGTGGGAATATGTTGGATTCACAGTAATTGGCGGCCCATTAATTTTGACATTTTATTGTGTGATTTTAGGCTGGGTTTTATATTATCTTTTTTATGTGAGTTTTGATCTACCACAAACTTTGGAGAGTTCTAACAAGATGTTTGAAAACCTTGTGGAGCAAAACATGTTAATACAGATTTTGGCATTTTTTGCAGTTGTAGCTTCTACAGGGTATTTTGTATCTCGTGGAGTAAAAAGTGGAATTGAAAGTCTTAATTTTGTTTTAATGCCATTATTGTTTATTATTTTTATTGGTCTTTTGGTTTATGCAATGACTTTAGATTCTTTTGGAAAAGGATGGGAGTTTATGTTCCATGTAGATTTTACAAAGATTGATTCTAAGGTTCTTGTTGATGCATTGGGACAAGTGTTTTTTTCTTTATCTCTTGGAGTGGGGATTATTATAACTTATGCAGCTTCTACAGAAAAAAATCAAAATCTCTTTACAAGTGCAATGTGGGTAGTGATCCCTGGAATATTAATCTCTCTTATTGCAGGAGTAATGATCTTTACCTTTGTATTTGAATATAATGCTGAACCTAGCGCAGGACCAGGATTGATTTTTGTGACACTACCTTTGGTTTTTGCAAAAATGGGATTGGCTGGTAATATTATTTGTGTGCTCTTTATGATTGGTCTTGCTTTTGCAGGAATTTCAAGCACAGTTTCATTGCTAGAACCTGCAGTAAAATGGTTAGAAGATAAAACAAGTCTTAATAGATTTAAAGCAGCTTGGATTTTATCATTTTTGATTTTTATTGTGGGAGTTGTGTTGATTTTTTCTCTTAATCCAGAATATACAAAATTCTTAAGTATTTATGGAAAAAATCTCTTTGATTGGGCAGATTGGCTTAGCGCTAATATTATTATGACACTTGGTGGACTTGCTTCTTGTGTGTTTGTAGGATGGGGGATAAATAAAGAGAAGTTAAGAAGCTTTACAGAGCATTTTCTTAAAGGCGTTAGCTTTGATCTTTGGTTGTTTTCATTGCGATTTTTAGCACCTGTTACAGTGATTGTAATTTTATTACATAAGTTTTTGGAGAGTTTATGAACAATTTTTCCAAACTTGGATTTATATTGGCCACTCTAGGAAGCTCTATTGGTTTAGGGCATATTTGGCGTTTTCCTTATATGGCCGGGACAAGTGGTGGAGGTGCTTTTGTTTTACTTTTTGTTGCGATCACTTTTGTAATTGGTGTTTCTATGTTGATTGCTGAAATGGTGATGGGAAATCAGGCAAAAACAAATGTACAAGATGCATATAAAAACCTTGATGCAAGCAAGAAAAAACTTTGGCAATATGCTGGATTATTTCTTGTTGCTGGCCCATTAATTTTGACATTTTATTGTGTGGTTTTAGGTTGGGTTTTATATTATCTTTTTTATGTGAGTTTTGATCTACCACAAACACTAGAAGAATCTAAAACATTATTTGGTAATGTTTCACAAAATATACAATTACAGATTTTGGCATTTTTTGCAGTTGTAGCTTCTACAGGGTATTTTGTATCTCGTGGAGTAAAAAGTGGAATTGAAAGTCTTAATTTTGTTTTAATGCCATTATTGTTTATTATTTTTATTGGTCTTTTGGTTTATGCAATGACTTTAGATTCTTTTGGAAAAGGATGGGAGTTTATGTTCCATGTAGATTTTACAAAGATTGATTCTAAGGTTCTTGTTGATGCATTGGGACAAGTGTTTTTTTCACTCTCAATTGGTGCAGGAACATTGATTACTTATGCAGCTTCTACAGAAAAAAATCAAAATCTCTTTACAAGTGCAATGTGGGTAGTGATCCCTGGAATATTAATCTCTCTTATTGCAGGAGTAATGATCTTTACCTTTGTATTTGAATATAATGCTGAACCTAGCGCAGGACCAGGATTGATTTTTGTGACACTACCTTTGGTTTTTGCAAAAATGGGATTGGCTGGTAATATTATTTGTGTGCTCTTTATGATTGGTCTTGCTTTTGCAGGAATTTCAAGCACAGTTTCATTGCTAGAACCTGCAGTAAAATGGTTAGAAGATAAAACAAGTCTTAATAGATTTAAAGCAGCTTGGATTTTATCATTTTTGATTTTTATTGTGGGAGTTGTGTTGATTTTTTCTCTTAATCCAGAATATACAAAATTCTTAAGTATTTATGGAAAAAATCTCTTTGATTGGGCAGATTGGCTTAGCGCTAATATTATTCTTGCACTTGGTGGACTTGCTTCTTGTGTGTTTGTAGGATGGGGGATAAATAAAGAGAAGTTAAGAAGCTTTACAGAGCATTTTCTTAAAGGCGTTAGCTTTGATCTTTGGTTGTTTTCATTGCGATTTTTAGCACCTGTTACAGTGATTGTAATTTTATTGCGTAAGCTTTTTTAAAGATTAAAAAAAAAACACTCTAAAGCTTTAAGAGGCTTGTTTTGGAGTGTGATTTTTAAAAATTTAAGTGAAAATAACCTCATATTTTTCTACTAAAAACATTGGATGGTAGCTCATTTTTGCTTTTCTTAACCCCTCGATACCTAGATCTTCTTCTCTGTTTGCATATTCTAAGTGGCTAAATGCATTTTTTAAGAATTGTTGATTGATGATTTGATAAGCACCTGCATATTGTGCATTTGCTTTTTCAATATGGATAAGCGCCATTTTATTGTTGATTTCTTCACCAAAACTAAAAGCAATAATGTTTTGATTAATTTTTATAATTCCACCCTTAAGTTTTAAAGCTTCCCAATTTTGTAATACATCAATAATTCCCTCATTTTCATGAATAAGACCTTGTGATGGGTTTTTTTGTGTGTCAAACCAAATCTTCCAAGTATTTAGAAGTTCTTCTGTATTCTTCTTTGTGATTTCTTCATAAATAAAATCTGGATAACTTTGCAAAAACTTATTAAGATGGTTTTTTTTCTTATGATATTTTCTACCATTTAAGGCAATAAGTTCGGGTATATTATAAATATAGTCACTGCGATCACGATTGAGTTTTGCTTCAAAAGACCCTTGAAAATGTGTTTCAAAAAAATCCAATGCATATTGTTGTAGAGAATGAAATTCTAAGGGAGTTTTTGTGTTATTTGCATATTCTTTTAGCGTAAGAATGGCAGCTTTTTTGTCTCCATTTCCAATTGGAAAAAAATAAAATGGTGTATGTTTTGGATATGTAGTTTGTATTACTAAGCAGTTGGAAACAATTGCATAGGCAATTTTTCTTGCTTTTCTCCAAAGATAGAGATTAATAAAGCTAATATCAGAAATTAGAAAATCTTCTTGTTGTAAAAAATTCTGTATGATAGCTTGGTCTTCAAGCGTGATTTCCTTAAAAGTTAGCATAAAATCTCCTTATAAATTAGTTGTATGGATAGCTTCCTAACCATTTGAGTATTTCGCCTTTTTTTTTAAAAAGTTTTTGTAAATTTTCTTCATCTCTATGACCTTCAAATTCAAGATAAAATCCGCAAAGATCATCTGTATCCACAAAACAAGAATCTATCTTTAGTAGATTCTTGTTTTGATTTTCTAAATCCTGCAATAAATCTACTAAATCTTTTATCTTGTTGTGAGTTTTTGGTATTAAACATGCCGAAGTTTTATCTTTTTTGCTGGGCGAAGTGATATAATCACCAATCATAAAAAAATGCATTGTATTTGTGTGCCCAATATTTTTAAATAAAATTGGCAGATGATAAAGTGTAGCGAAAAATTCAGAACAAAAGATCCCCGCATCTTTTTCTTCTTGATATTCTATAAAATCTGTGTAAGAATCTAGGATAGAAAGTGTAAAATTTTTAATTTTTTTAGATTCTAAGAAGGTTTGACAATGTATTAAATCACTATTTTTGATATAGATTTTTTTGATTTGTATAGCAGGATTTTTACTGGCAAAAACAAAAGAGGGAGAGAGGCTTAAGGTTGCAATAATTTTTATTTCTTCTTTTAAAAGTAGTGATAAGATTTCTTTTTGTATTCCGCTTGAAGTATGTTTTAAGGGGAAGATGGCATATTTTGCTTGTTTGTTTTTTAATAGAGAGGTAAGTGTGGAGGGGTTGTTGGTGGCGATATATTCACTAATTGCACCAAATTTTTTTCTTGCTATTTGATGGGTATGATCTCCTATGGATCCTAAAAAAACAATTTTTTCTGGAGCTTCTAGATTTCTTGAAATAGCAAAAATTTCTTGAAAAATAATATCAATGGCCTGGTTTGTAAGAAAATTTTTAGGTACTTTGTGAAGATTTTGTAAAATTTCTTTTTCTCTTTGAGGGTTGTAAATATTAATATTTTTTTTAATTTTTTCCTTACCAATTTTTTCTACAAACTTCATGCGATTTTCTAGAAGATGGAGAATTTTTGTATCGATATTATTAATTTTTTTACGCCAATTTTCTATATTTTCTTCCATGTTTTACCTATTTTTTCTTTGGTTTAAAATCTCTAGTTCATCTCGCACAATAAAATCAAAACTTTCTGGTTTGCGTAACATAAATACTTCACCCTTTTCAATGCCTATTTCTGCACATTTACTTCTTGTATTATAGTTGCTACTCATGCTAAAGCCATATGCCCCTGCATTTTCAAATACAATTAAGTCTCCACTTTCCATGGGAGGTAGCATTGCATTTTTTGCTAAAAAATCTCCACTCTCACACACTGGCCCTACGACATCAGCCAGGCTTTTTTCTTGTTCTTTTTTGTGAAAAATTTTTATACCATGATGTGCGTTGTATAAACTAGGGCGCAATAAATCATTCATTGCACCATCAATGATTACAAAGCGTTTATTTTGTGTGTGTTTTTCATAAAGCACTCGTGTTACTAAATAACCTGCTTCTCCAACAATGGATCTGCCAGGCTCGCAAATAATTGTTACATCAAGGCCGTTTAGTTTGGATAGAATGCCTTGGGCATATGCGTATAAATCGATAGTTTTTTCATTTTCATATCGAATGCCAATTCCACCTCCAACATCAAAAAATTTTAGATCAATCCCAATAGCTATAAGGGAGCGTGCAAAATCTGCAATTTTTTGTGTGGATTGAATGATGGGATCTAGTTCTGTGAGTTGCGATCCAATGTGAAAATGTACACCAATAGGCTTAAGAGTAAGAGATTTGTGTGCATAAAGATACATTTGCTTTGCTTCTTGGATATCTACGCCAAATTTGTTTTCACTTAGTCCTGTGGAAATATAAGGATGGGTTTTTGGGTCAATATTTGGATTGACACGGATAGAGATTCTAGCTTCTATTTGCATTTCTTGTGCAATTGCTTCAATCCTTTTGAGTTCAGCAAAAGATTCTACATTGATAAATAAAATGCCAATTTTTAATGCTTCTTTGATTTCGCTATCCTTTTTTCCTACACCGCTAAAAATGATTCTATAAGGTTTGATACCTGCTAAAATTGCGCGCTTAATTTCACCGATAGAAACGCAGTCTGCACCCCCTTCAAGTTCTGCAATTTTTGCAACTACACTAAGATTTGAATTTGCTTTTAAGGCAAAACAAATAAGATTTTTTCGTCCAGCAAATGCTTGTTTATATGCCAGAAATTTTTCTTGAATCTTATCGAGATTGTAAAGATAAAAAGGGGTTTCATATTGCTGTGCAATTTCGCAAAAATTAATCATTACTTCTATCCTTAGTTCAATAAACTTTTTGGTATAATCTTACCAAAAACCTTAAAATAAAGCGATGGATATGGAAACACAAGCGGTTTTTGTTGCGTATTGCGTGATTGGTGTTATTCTTTTAGTGGTTAGTGCGCGCTTATATTATAAAAAAACTCAAAAAGATAATGAAATGCTAGAATCGGGGGAGTTGAATTGTAATTTAATTTTTAAAAAGCTTAAATCTTCGCAATGCGCACGAGAAGATTTATATTACTATATTGATTATTTTTTTAAAAATTATCATACTTTAAAGCCCAGTATTAAGCAAAGTAAGGATTTGTTAAAAATTGTTTGTTTACATAAGCATACCAATGCACAAATTATTTTAAAAACACAAAAACTTCTTATTGATTTGAATCCAAATATTAAGTATCAACTTAATAAAATTGTAGAAATACGCGCAGGAATTTGTTGATGTCACAAAGCTCTTTTGAAGAAAAAGTATCAGTTTTATTGCAAGAACCAATTATGGCTTCTGTGCTTATGTTTGATAATGACTATACACCAATGGATTTTGTAGTGGAGTTACTTGTAGAGATTTTTGAAAAAAATTATAATAAGGCTACAGAGATTATGTTAAGCGTGCATAATGATGGCAGCGGGGTTTGTGGGACATATCCTTATGATATTGCGGAGTTGAAAATAAATCTTGCAAAAAATAAAGCAGAGGCTTGCGGTTACCCTTTGAGATTTGAGCTTAAAATGCTTTGAGGTGGATATATGAAAAGTTTTTTGGGTCCAACAATGGCGAGAATTATTGATGAATCTGTAAAAATTAGTAAGCGCATGCAGCATAATGTTTTAACAATTGAGCATGTGTTTTTTGCATTGATACATAACAAATATGGCATGCAGATTTTAAAAAATTGTGGAATCAATCAAGAAGATTTGCAAAGACATGTCGGGCAGTATCTTGTAAAACATGTTCCTATTTCTGAGGTAAATAGTATTCCGGAACAAACTCCTGCTTTGCAAAGAGTGTTTTTTAATATGATTAATCATGCTAAGATAAATCAGCAAAAACAGCTTGATGTTCAGGATTTTTTGATTTTTATGCTTGAGGAGGAGCAAAGCTATAGTACATTATTATTAAAAAGCTATGAGGTAGATCGTGGCTTGATTTTGGAAGCAGCTTCTCAGGTAGCAGAAGATTCTCAAGAAGATCCTTTAAAAAAATACGCACAAAATCTTAATCTTCTTGCTAAAAAAGGAAAAATTGACCCTATTATTGGAAGGGAAAAAGAAATTGAGCGTGTTAGTGAGATTCTTTGCAAAAGAAAGAAAAATAATGCCATTTTAATTGGTGAGCCTGGTGTAGGCAAAACTGCAATTGCCGAGGGGATTGCACTAAGTATTGTGCAAAAAACTTGTGTTAAGGCATTAAATAATTTTGAAATTTATAGTCTTGATTTGGCGGGTATGGTTGCTGGAAGCAAGTATCGTGGAGATTTTGAAAAGCGTTTGAAAAGTGTTGTGGAATCTATACAAGAGCAAGAAAATATAATTTTGTTTATTGATGAGATTCATATGATTGTAGGTGCTGGTGCTACAGGAAATAATGGAAATATGGATGCTGCAAATATTTTAAAGCCTCTTTTGTCTAGTGGAAAATTACGATGCATTGGTGCAACAACCTTTCAAGAATATAAAAATTATTTTTTGAAAGATAGGGCTTTGTCTCGTAGGTTTATGAGTGTTGAAGTACTTGAGCCTAGCATTGAAGATTGTTATAAAATTTTACAAAGAGTAGCTCCTCTTTATGAGGATTATCATCAGGTAAAATATAGTGATGAGGCAATTAGGGCTTGTGTAGATCTTTCACATGCTTATATAAATGAGCGATTTTTACCCGATAAGGCAATTGATCTTTTAGATGAATCGGGGGTAAATTTAGAGTATAAAAAACATAGGAATATTGAAAAAAAACAGATTGAAGATACTTTGGCAAAATTTGTCAATATTCCTAGAGAGGTGCTAAGATCAGATGAAAAGCAGCTGTTGCAAAGATTGGAGAAAACTTTGCAAAAAGAAGTATTTTCTCAAAATGAAGCGATTGCTAAAATTGTTTCTGCTATTAAAATTAACAAAGCAGGGCTTGGAGAATTAGATAAGCCAATTGGTAGTTTTTTATTTGTGGGACCTAGCGGGGTAGGAAAAACTTCTTTAGCACAAAATCTAAGTCAAGCATTAGGGATTAAGTTTTATAGAATTGATATGAGTGAATACATGGAAGCACATAGTGTTGCAAAGCTTATTGGCTCTCCAAATGGGTATGTAGGGTTTGAGCAAGGGGGAATGCTTGTGGATATGATTCGTAAAAACCCGCATTGCGTACTATTGCTTGATGAAATTGAAAAAGCACATTCAGATATTTACAATCTTTTGTTGCAAGTGATGGATGATGCAAGTTTGCGTGATAATTTGGGAAATAAGGCAGATTTTAGAAATGTAATTTTGATTATGACTTCTAATGCTGGCACAAAAGAAATACAAAAATTAGGATTTAATGCAAGCATGCAAGATAAGCACTCAAGTGCAATTAAGGATTTGTTTTCACCAGAATTTAGAGGTAGGTTAGATGGAGTGATATATTTTAATTCATTAGATAAAAAAGACTATGTAAATATTGCAAAAAAACAAATTGTATTGTTAAATAAGAAGTTAAAAGAAAAAGAAATTAGTTTACAAATCGATTCTAAAGCATTGGATTTTATTGCTTCTTATGCGCTAGATCCAATGCTAGGAGCTAGGGAAATAGCAAATATTATTAACACGCAAATCAAGCCAAAGCTTAGTGAAATGATTTTATTTGAAATAAAAGATAGACCTTGTAGGCTAAAAATTACTTTATTTCAAAATCAATTAAAAATTGTAAAAAATAGTAGGCTCAAATCCGATAGGTTAATAGTAATGGAAAATTAAGGTTGTATGATGTTGAAAATTGTAATATTATGCGGTGGTAGTGGCACGAGATTATGGCCACTTTCAAGGGAGGATTATCCCAAGCAATTTAGTAAGATTTTAGGCAATCGCTCATTGTTTCAAGAGACATTATTGCGGAATCTTGTTTTAGAAAAAGAAGAAAGTGCAGAAATTGAAATTATTTCTAATGAAAAATATCATTTTTTGTTAGAGAATCAAAGCAGTGAAATTTCTCAAACAATTCATCATTATATTTTAGAATCTTTACCAAAAAATACAGCTGCAGCCATTGCTTTTAGTGCATTTAATGCTAAAGAAAAGGATATTTTACTTGTATTGCCAAGTGATCATTTGATTTCTAATAAAGAGCTTTATTATAAAACCGTAAAAAAAGCAATGGAATTTGCTAGGCATGGATATTTGGTGACTTTTGGAATTTCTCCGACTTCTCCGCATACAGGTTATGGTTATATAAAAAGTAATCAGGGGGTCGTAGAGTGTTTTAAAGAAAAGCCAGATTATAATCTTGCAAAAAGTTATTTTGAAGACGGGGGGTATTTTTGGAATAGTGGAATGTTTTGTTTTGAAGCAGGAGTTTTTTTACAAGAGCTAAAAACTTATGCAGAAGAGATTTTTCTTTCTACAAAACTTGCATTTCAAAAAGCAAGAAAGCGAAATAATGCATTTTTTATTCCACAAGATATGAGTGAAAAAATCCCTAGCAATAGTATTGATTACGCAGTTTTAGAAAAGAGTCAAAAGGTGTTTTGTTTGGAATCTCATTTTGATTGGAATGATGTGGGGAGTTTTGATTCTTTAAGTCAAGAATTTGGAAAGAAGAAAGAGGGGTTTAATCCTATAAAAGTTGTTTCCAAAGAGTCAAAAAACAACTTTATTATGTCAGATAAATTGGTTGCTACTATTGGTATAGAAGATTTGATTATTATTGATACACCAGATTCTTTATTGGTGTCTAAAAAAAATCAAACTCAAGCTATTAAGGATATTTTACCTCAGGTTCAAAAAATTGCTCCACATCTTATACGAACACATCAGATTACCTATCGCCCTTGGGGATATTATCAGATACTTTTGGAGACGCAAACTTATAAAATTAAGCAAATTGTAATTAAACCAAAGTCCCGTTTATCTTTGCAAAAACATTTTCATCGTAATGAGCATTGGATTGTTGTTAGTGGGCGTGCAAATGTGACACTAGAAGATAAGGTTTTTATCCTAGAACCCAATCAATCTACTTATATTCCACAAGAAAAAATACATCGTCTTGCAAATTTGGAGGAAGAGGATTTGGTGGTTATTGAGGTGCAAATGGGAAGTTATTTAGGGGAGGATGATATTGTGCGCCTTGAGGACGACTTTTCGCGATGTTAAAAATCCTGTTTTTTTGTCTTTTTGCTGTATTTGCATTTTGTATTGAACTTTTTCAGCCCATTGTATTAGAAGATTTAACAGAAATTGATGCAAAACAATATTTAGTCAGTGAAAAATTAGATGGGATGCGTGCATATTGGAATGGAAAGCAATTGGTTTCTAAGAGTGGGCGAGTAATTGAAGCACCTGAGTGGTTTATACAAAATCTCCCACCTTTTTGTTTAGATGGAGAACTTTATACAAAAAGAAAGGATTTTGAACATATTATTTCAATTATTAAAAGTAGAAAAAATCAAGATTCTTGGAAAGAATTAAAATATTATATTTTTGAATTGCCATATCAAGAGGGGAATTTAAAGCAAAGATTACAGGTTTTAAAAGACTATCTTCTTATTCATCCTATTGCACATGTAAAAATTATTCCACAATATCAGTTTCAAAATACAAAAGAAATTGAGGAATTTTTTTTAGAGATTAAGAAATTACATGGTGAGGGGATTGTATTGCGAAAAAATGATACTCCTTATCAAACAGGGCGTAGCCAAAATGCTTTAAAATATAAAGTTTTTTTAGATAGTGAATGTGAGATTATTGGTTATAAAATGGGAAAAAAATCTTTGAGGGATAAGGTGGGGAGTTTTGTTTGCAAGGAGGGGGAAAGGGTTTTTAATGTAGGTAGCGGACTTGATAATAAAATAAGAGAAAATCCCCCACCACTTGGCACAATTATTACTTATAAGTATTATCAAACTACTAAAAATAATCTTCCTAAGCATCCGGTTTTTCTTCGTGTGCGTAATGATTTTTGATCTAAAATTTATGCTTATGTTATAATGTTTGAAAATTCTAAAGGAAATAGATGAAAAAGGTTGCATTAATTACAGGGATTACGGGTCAAGATGGCGCCTATCTTGCAGAATTTCTTCTTAAAAAAGGTTATGAGGTGCATGGTATAAAAAGACGCGCTTCTTTGTTTAATACAGATAGAATTGATCATATTTATCAAGATCCACATGCAGAAAATAAAAACTTTTTTTTGCATTATGGGGATATGACAGATTCTATGAATCTTACGCGCATTATTCAAGAAGTACAGCCTGATGAAATCTATAATCTTGCAGCAATGAGCCATGTTGGAGTTTCTTTTGAAACTCCAGAATACACTGCAAATGCTGATGGAATAGGTACTTTGAGAATTTTAGAAGCGATTAGATTGCTCAATCTTGTACAAAAAACTAAAGTCTATCAAGCTTCTACAAGTGAGCTTTATGGATTGGTGCAAGAGATTCCACAAAGTGAAAAAACACCTTTTTATCCACGCTCTCCTTATGCTTGTGCAAAGCTTTATGCATATTGGATTACTATAAATTATCGTGAAGCATATAATATTTTTGCTAGTAATGGAATTTTATTTAACCATGAAAGCCCGATTAGGGGGGAGACTTTTGTGACAAGAAAAATCACGCGTGCAGCAGCTAAAATTGCATTGGGGTTACAAGATGTTTTATATCTTGGGAATCTTTCATCTAAGAGAGATTGGGGACATGCAAAGGATTATGTAAGAATGATGTGGATGATTTTGCAAGCACAAAAGGCGGAGGATTGGGTAATTGCTACAGGGATTACAACAGAGGTAAGAGAATTTGTCAAGATGGCATTTCTAGAGCTTGGGATAGAATTAGATTTTGCTGGAGTTGGGGTAGAGGAAAAGGGCATTGTAAAAGCGTGTTTAGGGGATTTTCAATTACCTATTGGAAAGGAGATTGTTAAAGTGGACCCTAGATATTTTAGACCTACGGAAGTAGATTTATTAATCGGAGATGCCACAAAAGCAAGAGAACAATTAGGATGGGTGCCAGAATATAATTTAAATAATCTTGTTAAAGAAATGGTGCAAAGTGATTTAAAATTAATGCAAAAAGATAAACTATTGCAAGATTCTGGCTACAGCATTATGCGATATTTTGAATAATTGGCTAAACATCATGGAAATGCAAATTTATTATGAAGATACTGATAGTGGTGGAATTGTATATCATGGAAATTATTTAAAATTTTGCGAAAGGGTAAGGAGTAATATTTTTTTTAAACATAACCGATTGCCTCATACCAATGAGGGTGGTTTTGTTGTTCATTCTTTGGAAGCAAAATATTTAAACCCTTTGCGTTTAGGAGATAGGATTAGAGTTTGTTTGGAGGTGCTTGAAGAGAGGGCGAGCATGATGTTGATTCGTCATAGAATTTTTAAAATTTTTGACATGCAGGCACAAAAGAATATGCAACAAGAAGTTTTTTTTATGGATACAAAAATTGTTTATGTAGTGCAAAATAAGATTAAAAAAATACCACAAGAATTGAGAGGAATAATTCATGAAGCAAGTAGTAATTGATTATCCATGTGTTTGGGAATATCGCATTATAGGTGATAATCAAGAGGCAATTTGTGCAGCTGTTTTTGAGATTCTTGCACACCCTTATGAGTTAAAAGTAGCAAATCATTCCAAAAAAGGGCGTTTTATTTCCATGCATTTAAGTACTGAGGTTTTAAATCAAGAAGAACGGGATTTGATTTTTCAAAAACTTTTAAAAAGTCCTGGTATAAAAATGGTGATCTAGGGTTACAAAAAGTAACTCTATAAACTGGGTATTTTATAATTATATGGGATATACCCCCTACCTTGCTATAATTTGAATTATTTAATAAAATATACTTTTTTGGAGGTTTTGATGGATAATGCTTTTGATGGCTCGTATTCGTTTTTGACTAATACTTTTGCTTTTGTAAAAAACTGGTCAGATGTTATAAATGGTTGGCTGGATAATGCAAATGATTTTATGTATACATACTATCTAGTAGCATTATTGGTATTAGTGGGTCTTTACTATAGCTTTCGTTTAGGGTTTGTGCAAATTAGATTACTAAAAGAAAGTATTCGTGTTGTGACTGAAAAAACAGATGCAGATGAAAAGCATGCAGAACATATTAGCCCCTTTCAGGCTTTAATGATTTCAACGGCTTCAAGAGTAGGGATTGGAAATATTGCAGGGATTACGATGGCAGTTACAATTGGGGGAGCTGGTGCGGTATTTTGGATGTGGTTGATGGCATTTTTTGGTGGTGCAAGTGCATTTGCTGAAAGCACATTAGCTCAAGTTTATAAAGTAAAAGATGGTAAAGGTTTTAAGGGGGGTCCTGCATATTATATAAAGTATGCTTTAGGTTCAAAATGGTTAGGGTCACTTTTTGCAATTTTCTTGATTTTAACATATGCATATGGATTTAATGGCTTGCAGTCAAATACCATGACTTCAGCATTTGAAATTTATTGTCAAGAAGGTAATTTTGCAGATAGTAATTTTAAACTTTATATTGGTCTGATTCTTACAATTTTTTCTGCAGCGATGTTTTTTTCAAAAAGTCATTTTATTGGAAAAGTAAGTTCTTTGATTGTTCCTTATATGGCACTTGCCTACGTGCTTTTGGCATTTATTGCAGTATTTTTAAATTATGAAAAAATTCCTGAGGTATGTAAAATTATTTTGCAAGATGCATTTGATTTTAAGGCAATTTTTGGTGGTTTTGCAGGTAGTGCGATTGTAATTGGAATTAAAAGAGGATTATTTTCTAATGAAGCGGGTATGGGGTCAGCACCTAATGCCGCAGCTGCTGCGCATACAAGCCATCCTGTCAAGCAAGGTTTAGTGCAATCTTTAAGTGTTTTAATTGATGTGATCATTTGCTCTAGTTCAGCATTTTTGGTTCTTTTTTCTACTTCTTTTGTTGGAAAGGGGCAGGAGCTTAAGGGAATGCCATTGGTACAAAGTGCGATGCAGGAGTATTTTGGTAGTATAGGATTGCATTTTGTTACGATTGCAGTAGTGTTATTTGCTATTACTTCATTGATAGGAAATTATTATTATGCGCAAGCAAATATCAAGTATCTTACAAAAAATAAAATTTTAATAAGATTGTTTCAAGCAAGTGCAGTAGCAATGGTTTTTATCGGTGCGCAAATGGACTTGAAGCTCGCTTGGAATATGGCAGATGTATTGATGGCATTAATGGCTACTTTAAATATTGTGGCAATCTTGCTTTTATCAGGTATTGTTCACAAGGTATTAAAAGATTATATTCAGCAAAGAAAACAGGGGTTAGATCCTCAGTTTAGTGCAAAGAAACTAGGAATAAAAAATGCAGAATGTTGGAATTAATATAATCCAAGTTTGCTTACGATTTTTAGAAGATTCTAAGCCTTAAATCAAGGCTTAGTTTAATATTTTTACTCGATCTTTTAAAGACTAATGATTGCTAAAATAGAGGTGATTATTAGTCCGGATAAAAATGCAATAATGCTCGCCTTTCTATTTTGCTTCGCCCAAGAAGTCATGATAAATCCGCTGAAATAAAACAATAGTAATGCAATACTAAAAATAATACTAAAAACAATAAATGGTTTTTTTACTTTAGCTTTATGTAACATAATCAAATTGCCAATAAAACTTCTTGTGTTGGTTGTAATGGCGATATGATTTGGTTGTTGAGAAAAAGTAACAAAATATTTTGTACTACCCATTGTATAGAGTTTAAGTTTCTTATTGTATTTTAGAGAAGTTTGTGCAGGAAGAGGAATATTATTTTCTTGCAAAAATGATAATACAAAAGCTTCTTTATCTGTAATGTGATTATTATGAATAATCTGAAATTCTTGTTTTTTTAGTTGAAAATCTTGTTGGATTCCACAAATATAAAGAATCCCAGTAATACTAAAAAGTAGCGCCATGGGCAAAAAAAATACACTTGCATAAATATGGATTTTTCTAAAAGTTTTTTTAATCAAGGTAAGCCATCCTTTTGATTTTAATTATAAAAATGATATTTAAAATCATTATATATGTAAAATGTTAAGTTTTTGTAAATCAAAAATAGTAAAAAAAATTTAAATTGTGTTACAATAAGTTAAATAATGAGATATAAAGGAGATGGCGATGAAAAGATTTTTCATTTTTTTATCTTGTTTGGTTTCGATGAGTTTTGCTATTGATCATGGGTTGGAGAAAACTAAAAAAGCTACAGGGATTAATTTGCCTGAAGTTGAATGGAAATTACCAGAGGCAATGCAAGAAGATGGATATATTGATGAAAGCAAAATGCCAAAGGATTCTAAATATAGTGAAATGGTTATTTTAGGCAATAAAATCTTAAATGAAACTTCAAAGTATGTAGGTCCTCAAGCGAAAGATCCTAAGAAGCGTTTTGCAGGCAATAATCTTTCTTGTTCTAGTTGTCATGCTAATGGTGGAACGGTGCAGTATCAATCTGGATTTGTTGGTATTTTTGGAAGATTTCCACAATACAATGCAAGAGCGGATAAAGTGATTACTTTGCAAGATAGAATTAATGGATGTTTTGAAAGAAGTATGAATGGTAAAAGAATGCCTGACAATGCACTAGAAATGAAGGCAATGATAGCTTATATGCAATGGTTATCTCAAGGTGTGCCTGTTGGTGCGAAAATTAAGGGGCAAGGTTTGCAAAAAGTAAACTTTTTATCAAGAGCAGCAGATCCTAAAAGAGGTGCAAAAATTTATGCGAATAAGTGTGCAGCTTGTCATCAAGAAGATGGTCAGGGTATGAAAAATACAGAATCTACTGGCGCGTATTATGTGTTTCCGCCAATTTGGGGAGATGATACTTATAATACAGGTGCAGGAATGTATCGCTTGATTAAGGCAGCAGCATATATTAAAGGTAATATGCCAAAAGGTGATCCAAGTTTAACTTTAGAAGAAGCTTATGATGTTGCATCATATATTAATTCTCAAAAAAGACCAGTGAAAGCTAATCGTGAGCAAGATTTTCCAGACAGAAGAGTGAAACCTTTAGATATGGATGTTGGTCCTTATGATCCAGCTGAAAAAGGTAAATTTTCTACAAAAGATCATCGTTATGGACCTTATGCTCCAATGGAAAAGACAAAATAGCCAATATATCAACTTTTATAAAGCTTGTATGTGAACTAATAATACAAGCTTTTTTTGTTTTATTTTTTGGTAGAATTTAAAAAAGTTTCTTTTAAGGTTAGAGAGATGACCAAAAATCTACTAGTACGTTTTTCAGTATCGCTACAAAAAAAATTACTTGATTACTTAGATACATATTTAACAAAACAGGGTTATGCCTCAAGATCTGAAGTGATTAGAGATTTAATACGCGAAAAAATGGTGCAAGAGATATGGGAAAATGATGATATGCAAGATAAAATTGGAGTGTTGGTGATTATTTATGATCATCACCACAAAGAGCTCAACCAAAGGATGATTGATATCCAACATCAAGCCAATATACAAATTTTGTGTAACACGCATGTACATTTAGATCATTGCAATTGTTTGGAAACAATTATGCTTCGAGGAGATGGTGCAAGTATTGCGCGTATTAGTTTAGAAATTGGGGGTTTAAGGGGAGTGAAGTTTTCTAAACTCACGCAAGCTTATCATTTTGCTAAAGATTGTTGATGCGTTTGGCTTTATATGGAGGTAGCTTTGATCCGCCTCATATTGCACATTTAGAAATTATTAAAGAGGTGTTAGATTCCTGTGCACTGGATCTTTTGGTTGTGATGATCGCGTATCAAAATCCACTTAAGCCTTCTTATAGATTTGATGAAAAGCTTCGCTTAAAATGGATGGAGAAAGTTTGTAGTGACTATCAAAGGGTTGTGGTGAGTGATTATGAAATACGCAATCAAATTAATTATACAATTGATACGATTGAATATCTTAAAAAGTGTTACCAGCCAGAGAGTATTGATGTGATTTTAGGAGAGGATAATTTTTTAAATCTTGATAAATGGCACAAAATAGAACAACTTAAAAAAAAGGTAAATTTTATCTTAGTGAAGCGTATAGGTTTTGAGTATAATATGCGAGATTTTCCTATTAAGACCATAAATTTAAAAAATATCACATTTCCAGTGTCCTCAACACAGATTCGAGAGTATAATAGGGATTGTGTGAAATTTATCCCTGCGGTGATTTTAGATGAAGTATTGCAGAATTTAAGGAGTTAAGCGTGAAAGAAGAAAGAATAAAATTTATAATTGATAAACTTAGCGAAAAAAAAGCAGAACATGTTGAATGTATTGATGTGAGCAATAAAGATTATATTGTGGATTATGTGATTATTGCTACTGCGATGGCAGGGCGCCATACTTATGCATTGCTTGATATGTTAAAAACTGAGTTAAAACCACGGGGAGAGGAATTTTATGCTGTAGATGAAGAAAGTGAGGACTGGGTGGTTATTGATTTGGGTGATATTATGATTCATCTTTTTACAGAAAGCCATAGAAAAAAATTTAATTTGGAAGAATTTTTGAAACAAGATTTGGCTAAGCAAGAATAATGAGAGTAGATCTGCATAATCACACCTATCTTTGTAAGCATGCTTCAGGAACAATAGAGTCTTATGTTGTACAAGCAATAGAAAAGGGGATTGATATTTTTGGTTTTTCTTGTCATAATCCTATGGATTATGATGAAAAATATCGTATGGGGTTTGAGGAGTTTGATGAATATACAAAAGAAGTGTTAAGGCTTAAGCAAAAATATCAAGATAAAATTGAGATTTTATTGGCCTTGGAAATGGACTTTTTACCTCATCGTATGGAGTTATTAGATAAAAGACTTTTGGATACACCTTTGGATTATTTGATCGGATCGGTGCATTTTTTAGATGATTGGGGGTTTGATAATCCAGAGTTTATTGGTGAATATAAAAAACGCAATATGAGAGAGTGTTGGATGGAGTATCTTGAATGTATTAAAAAAATGGCAGAGAGTAAGCTTTTTCAAATTGTTGGACATTTTGATTTGTTAAAAGTGTTTAATCATACACCTCCTAAAGAAGTTTTTTTTAAGATACAAGAAGTATTGCAAGTATTAGCACAAAATCAAGTGGCACTTGAAATTAATGCTTCAGGCTTAAGAAAGCCAATTGGTGAGCAATATCCTAGTAGAGAGATTTTGCAAGAAGCTTATAATCTTGGTGTATATATTACTTTTGGATCTGATGCGCATCAACAAGAGCATGTAGGATTTGGATATGAGACTTGTAGACAACTAGCACAAAGTGTTGGGTATCATCAAGCTGTTTTTTTTAGAAATAAAAAAAGATTTGTCTATGATTTTTAGGAGCAAAGATGATTTTTAATGCATTTTTAGAAAATATTGCCCCTTATAATGCAGGGCGTCCTGTAGATGAGGTAGTGAGAGATTTTGGGGTTTTGCCAGAAGATATTATTCGGCTTGCAAGCAATGAAAATCCTTATGGTTGTTCGCAAAAAGTCATAGAATCGATAAAAAAATATGCAAAAAATATTAGTTTATATCCTGATGATTCTATGGGAAAATTAAAAGAATTATTGGCAAAAACTTATGGTTTGAGTGCGCAAAATTTTATTATTGGTGCAGGAAGTGATCAGATTATTGAGTTTTGTTTACGTATTAAATGTAATGCTTCTAGTAGGGTTTTGATGGCAAAAACAACTTTTGCAATGTATGAAATTTATGCCAAGCAAACAGGTGCAAAGATTATAAAAACCTCTGGAAAATTACATGATCTTAAAGAGTTTGAGGAAAGTTATAAGGAGCATGGGGCAGATGTTATTTTCTTATGCTTGCCTAATAACCCACTTGGAGAATGTTTGGATTTTGTTGAGGTTTATGAATTTTTAACCTCCATAGATCATAAAACTTTGGTAGTTTTAGATGGGGCATATCAAGAATATGCTGCTTTTAAAGACAAAAATAAAAGTATTGATTGTAAAAAATTAGTTTTGGATTTTAGTAATGTGATTGTGCTAAAAACTTTTTCTAAGGCTTATGGGCTTGGAGGTTTGCGTATTGGTTATGGTATTGCTCAAGATGATTTGATTGCTAAGCTTCATAAGATTCGTCCCCCCTTTAATGTGGGTTCTTTAAGTTTGGAGGCGGCATATTGGGCATTAAAAGACGAGGAATTTATTCAAAAAAGTGTAGAAGATAACTTTACTTTTATGCGAGATTATGAAGATTTTGCTCATTCTCATCAAATGGATTTTATACCATCTTATGCAAATTTTATCACCTTGTTTTGTGATAACAAGACATTAAATAGCACAGAAATTTGTGAGAAATTACTCCAGAAAGGTGTGTTGGTTAGAGATTTAGTATCTTATGGTTTAAATGCATTGCGAATTACAATTGGAACAAAAGAACAAAATCTTAAAGTTTTTAGTTTATTACAAGCAAATTTATCGTAAAATGCTAGGCAATTTTTTAATAGGGTAGTTTTTTGGATTTAAGGGCAGTTTTTTCTCAAACACTGAAATTTTTTAATAATTTTAGCAAAAAGCAGCGTATTATTATTATTGGTGGTGCCATTGCAGTAATCGCATTTTTTGTTTTTTTGGTAATTTTTTCTACAAATGGAAAAGAAAGAAATGATGGATATGCAGTATTGTTTGAGGGGATGAATGCTAGTGATAGTGCTTTAATCTTACAACACTTGCAACAAAATCAAATCCCTTATAAAGTCTCTAATGAAGAAACCATTTTAATCCCTAAAGATAAGGTTTATGAACAAAGAATTGCATTAGCATCACAAGGGATTCCAAAAACTAGCAAAGTGGGCTTTGAGATTTTTGACACCAAGGATTTTGGTACAACAGATGAGGAACATAAAATTAAGTTTTTACGCGCGATCGAGGGAGAATTATCAAGAACAATTGAAAGTCTTTCTCCTATTCAAAAAGCCAATGTGTTAATTGCTATTCCAAAAAGTTCGGTTTTTGTCAGTCAGCAAACCCCTCCTACTGCATCTGTAATGCTTGGGATTAAAGCAGGTGCAAATCTCACAAGTGCACAAATTTTTGGAATCAAAAATCTTGTTGCCGCAGCCATTCCTAATTTGAGTATTGAAAATGTTAAGTTGGTAAGTCAAAGTGGAGAACCTTTGGGTGAAGATGATGAACTTAGTGCTTCTAAGGAAGCTGCTGCTACACAGCTAAAATATAAGCAAAATATTGAAAAGGTACTAGAAGCAAAAATTATTAATATTCTCTCTCCTGTTGTTGGGGGTGAGGATAAGGTGGTTGCAAAGGTAAATGCGGATTTTGATTTTTCTCAAAGAAAGAGTTTGCAAGAAGTTTATGATCCTAATAATGTTGTGCGAAGTGAACAGAGCTTGGAGGAAAAGCGAGAAGGAGGACAAGAAAAACAAGTTGGTGGTGTGCCTGGTGCTGTAAGTAATATTGGGCCAGTGCAAGGGCTTGATGATACAGGAAAAGAAAAGTATGAAAAAACACAAAATACTACAAATTATGAAGTCGGCAAGACGATTAATGAGATTAAGGGTGAGTTTGGTGTTTTGGTGCGTTTAAGTGCAGCGGTTGTTGTTGATGGGCGTTATAAAAAGGTTTTAGATGAAGGGGTGGAAAAAATTGAATTTGTTCCGATGAGCGAAGCGGAAATGGAAAAAATCAGTCTTCTTGTAAAACAAGCTATTGGTTATAGCCAAAAAAGAGGCGATGATGTTACAGTGAGTAATTTTGAATTTAATGCAAAGACACAAAATTATGTTCCAGTCACAAAATTTGATCGTTTTGCTAATAAAATTGAGGCTTATATGCTTCCATTTATGCCATTGTTAAAATATCTTATTGTTGCATTGATTATATTTATCTTTTACAAAAAAATTGTTGTACCATTTACAGAGAGAATGCTCGAAACGCAAAATAATGATGAAGAAAAAATTGAATCTTTATTTGAAACTACAGATGAAGAGGATGAAGATTTCAATAAGTTTAGTGAAATGCGTAAAAGAGTAGAAGAGCAACTTGGTATTGGTAAAACCTTTAATGAAGATGAAGTTAAATATGATGTGCTTTTAGAAAAAACAAAAAATATTATTGAAGAAAAGCCAGAAGAAATTGCTATGCTCTTTAAAATGTTAATTAAAGATGAAATTAACCCTGATATGAAATCTTAGGAGAATAAATGTCTAATCTAAATTCTAAACAAAAAGCGCAGTATGATGAATTCTCGATGGCAGAAAAGATCGCCATTTTGTTGATACAGATTGGTGAAGATCTTACGACAGAGATTTTTAGACATTTAGATATTGAGAGCATTTCAGAAATTAGTAAGCACATTATCCAATTAAGTGGGACAGATAAATCAATTGGCGCAGCAGTTTTAGAAGAGTTCCATACGATTTTACAAAGTAATCAATATATTAATAATGGTGGTTTGGATTATGCCAGAGAGCTTTTAAGTAGGACGCTAGGGCCAGATGGTGCAAAAAAAGTTTTAGATAAGCTTTCTAAAACCATGCAATCTGCAAAAAATTTTTCTTATCTTTCTAAGGTGCGCCCACAACAATTGGCTGATTTTATTGTCAATGAGCATCCTCAAACTATTGCATTGATTCTAGCACACATGGACCCCTTGTCTGCTGCTGAAACATTAGGGTATTTTCAAGATGATGTAAAGGCAAAGATTTCTGTAAGAATGGCAAATCTAGGAGATATTCCACCAAGTGTAATTAAAAGAGTTTCTACGGTTTTAGAAAGTAAGCTTGAAACACTTACTAGCTATAAAGTGGAAGTTGGTGGACCTAGAGCAGTGGCAGAAATGTTTAATCGGTTGGGACAAAAGGCTGCAAAAACTACAATTTCTTATATTGAACAAATTGATGGGCAATTAGCAAGCGAAATCAAAGAAATGATGTTTACATTTGAAGATATTACTAAACTTGATAAGAATGCTATTAGAGAGATTTTGAAAGTGGCAGATAAGCGGGATTTAATCCTAGCATTGAAAACTGCGCCTGATGATTTGAAACAAAGATTTTTAGAGAATATGAGTACAAGAGCTAGTGAGCAATTTGTTGAAGAAATGCAATTTTTAGGTGCTGTTAAAGTAAAAGATGTAGAAGCAGCACAAAGAAAGATTGTCGAGATTGTACAAAATCTTTCTGATCAAGGATTAATCCAATTAGGAGATGAAGATGATATTATCGAGTGATTCTGGCCAACAAGATTTGATTTCTCAATCCAAAATGGAACATCATAATATACAAAAATATCAATTTAAATCCATCGGTCAAGAAGAGGCGATGGAGGATAAAAAACAATTTCAAGAGGTTTTGACAACACCTGATGTGACAAATCAAACATCAAGCACGAATAATTCTTTTGAAAAAGAGTTGGTTGAAAAATTATTGCAAAAAACAGATGAGCTTGCATCATCGCTAGCAAAAATGCAATTACAAGTAGAAAAACAGCAACTTGATATGGAAGAGAGAATTTCTACTACAAGGAGTGATGCTTATAAAGATGGTTTGCGTGAAGGGGAGGAAAAAATCAAAAAAGAACTTTTAGAAAGTGTGGAAAAAGAAAAACAATCTTTAATTAATGCGGTGATTGCATTAGAAAAAAGCTTAAAATTATCTGAAGAAAAAATCAAAGAATTAGAGCAAGATTTAGCGCAAATTGCAATTGATATGGCTAGAGAGGTAATTGTTAAAGAAGTCGAGGAAAATAGCCAAAAAATTGCTATTTCTCTTGCACATCATCTCATGGAGAGTATGCGAGATATTACGCAAGTGGAATTGCGTGTTAATACTCTAGATTATCCTTATTTAAGAGAGAATTTAGATTTGAAAAATGTCGAAATACAAGCAGATGATAATATTGCAAAAGGTGGCGTGGTAATTGCTTCTAAGGCGGGAAATATCGATGGTAATGTAATGACACGTTTTAGAGTTTTGAAGCAAAATGTGCTAGATAACACTATAGAATAATGATAAAAACACATTACGATTTAAAAAATATGCAGCTTAGTGATCTGCAAGATTTATGTCAAAATATTCGGCAAAGAATCTTAGATGTTGTAAGCACAAATGGAGGACATTTAAGTTCGACACTCGGGGCAGTGGAACTGATTGTTGCAATGCATTCTGTATTTGATTGTAAAAAAAATCCTTTTATTTTTGATGTTAGTCATCAAGCTTATGCGCATAAGTTGCTTACAGGGAGGTGGGAAAGTTTTAGTTCATTACGTCAATTTAATGGAATTAGTGGTTTTATTAAACCCTCAGAATCCCCAAGTGATTATTTTATCGCTGGGCATAGTTCAACTTCTATTTCTTTAGGCGTGGGTGTTGCTAAGGCATTTGCTTTAAAACATCAAGATGGGTTGCCAATTGCCTTAATTGGTGATGGAAGCATGAGCGCTGGATTGGTATATGAAGCACTTAATGAATTAGGTGATCGTAAATATCCTATGATTATTATTTTAAATGATAATGAAATGAGTATTGCAAAGCCTATAGGTGCAATTAGTCGTTATCTTTCTAGTATGATGAGCGGAAGTTTTTACCAAAAATTAAAAAATAATGTCAAAAAAATTTTAGAAAAAATGCCAGAAAGTGCCACTTATTTGGCAAAAAGATTTGAAGAATCTTTCAAACTTATTACCCCAGGTGTTTTATTTGAAGAAATGGGGATACATTATATTGGTCCTGTTGATGGGCATGATTTGGAAGTAATGATTCAGACACTAAAAAAGGCGAAAGAACTTAAAGAACCTGTGATTATACATGCGCAAACTCTAAAGGGTAAGGGGTATGAGATTGCAGAGGGTCAGTTTGAAAAATGGCATGGTGTGGGACCTTTTGATCTTAAAACAGGGAGAGGAGCTCCTAAATCTATCAAGCTTAATCCTACGCAAATTTATTCTAAAACACTTTTAGAACTTGCACAAGAAGATGAAAAAGTTGTGGGGGTTACAGCGGCAATGCCTGGTGGAACAGGACTGGAATCTTTGATAGAAAAATACCCGCAGCGTTTTTGGGATGTAGCGATTGCTGAGCAGCATGCAGTGACCTCGATGGCTGCAATGGCAAAGGAGGGGTTTAAGCCTTTTGTGAGTATTTATTCTACTTTTTTACAACGCGCATACGATCAGATTGTGCATGATACTTGTATTATGTCGCTACCATTAAAATTTGCTATTGATCGTGCGGGGATTGTAGGGGAAGATGGTGAGACGCATCAAGGTTTGCTTGATATTGCTTATTTGCGTTCCATTCCTAATATGATTTTATTTGCACCAAGAGATAATGCAAGTCTTGTGGAATCTGTAAAGTTTGCAAGTACTATTAATCATGCTCCTTGTGCTTTTCGTTACCCTAGAGGGAATTTTGTATTAGATGATGAGATTTTAAGCACTCCTTTTGTTTTAGGGCGGTGTGAATGGCTTTTTAAGGATGGGGAAATTTTATTAATTGGTTATGGTAATGGTGTGGGGCGTGCATATTTTGTGCGTGAGAAATTGGCAGAACATGGAATTTCTGCAGGATTGCTAGATTTGCGTTTTGTAAAACCTTTAGATTTGGCTTTAAAGGAGATTTTATCACATTATAAAAGGCTTTATATTTTTAGTGATAGCTATTATTTAGGGGGTGTGGGTAGTGCTATTATGGAGTTTATGAGCGAACATAATTTTTTTATTCCTGTAAAAAGTTTTGAGATTCAAGATCTTTTTGTAACTCATGGAAAAACTACAGCAGTAGAAAAGTCTTTGGGGTTTGAAGAATTTTTTGAAAAAATTTTGCAAGATTTACAAGAAAAATAAAATCAAATAAGTTGGTTATGCCTTTTTTGAAATTAAGAGCCTAGGTAGTTTAAAAATATTTTACAAAATTATAAAACTTAGTGCTAAATTTTGCTAATGCTTATGTTATTGGCTTTACAATAGAGGATTAATGTGGTTTTTGTAAAAGTTTTTATTATATTGGTTTATAGATTATTGTTTTCTAATATTTTTTAGATATATACAGAAATTGTCAAAAACTAGCTTTTTATTAAGTAAAGTTTTAGAAGATATAATATTGCAATATTTTAATCTTTTATTTTTTTGTGATTTTAATTTATGATATTTTATAGATTTTTGTCAATTTTTATTGTAATAAAAGTTTTTTTTGGATTGTATTTTGATTAGTAAGTTTGAAAAGTAGCCCCTTGAAACTAAAGAGGCCTATATAAAATTAATGGTAAAAATGTCTTATACCTGTAAAATAAATAGCAATATTATTTACATCTGCACATGCAATCACCTCATCATCACGAATACTTCCTCCTGGCTCTATAATTGCACTTACACCAACTTCTGCAGCCATTTCTATACTATCTTTGAAGGGAAAAAATGCCTCTGAAGCAAGTACGCAACCCTTTAAATCTAGTCCCATATCTTTTGCTTTTTCAATTGCGGCTCTTGAGGCATCAACGCGACTAGTCATTCCCATACCAATAGCTACAAGTGCACTATCTTTGACATAGGCTACACAATTAGATTTTGTGATACCAGCGATAATATAAGCAATTGTAAGATCTTTAATTTGTTTATCACTTGCTTTTATTTTGCCCATTTGTTTGGCATTTTCTACTTCGCTAGTTTGGATGCAATCATTGTTTTGATAGACAATTCCCCCTTCAATATGCTTAAAATCATAAGCATCGCGGTGTTTGTGTAGGATTTTATCTCCATAAGTAAAAATTTTCATTCTTTTTTTGGAATCAAAAATCTTTAATGCTTCAGGGGTGATATTTGCACCTACTAGCACCTCAATAAAGGTTTTAGACATTTCTAGTGCCAATGCTTCATCAATAATTCCATTGACTGCTACAACACCACCATAAGCACTCACATTATCACATTTTAGAGCACATATGTAGCTAGAAAGAAGATTTTCTTTAATGGCAAAACCACAAGGGTTTCCATGTTTTATAATGCTTACAGCAGGACTATCTCCAAAGCTTGTGGCAAGTCTTATAGCCGCGTTAATATCTGTCATATTATTGAAGCTAGGTTCGCCTTTTAAAACTTTGAAATGCTTTGCAAAATGGTTTTCAAATTCATAAAATCCACCTTTTTGGTGTGGATTTTCTCCATAGCGTGTTTGGAAAGATTTTTGCGCACAAATAAAAATTTTTTCTCCAAAGCCTTCGTGGAATTTTTGATTCATGTAATTTGCGATAATGCAGTCATATTGTGCAGTATGATTGAAAGCCTTTATCATCATTTCTTGGCGTAAACTTAGAGTATTTTGCTTATTTTTTAGTTGTTCTAAGATAAAAGAATAATCATTTTTGTCTGTTACAATCAAAACGCTTTTGAAATTTTTTGCAGCAGCGCGTACCATTGATGGCCCGCCAATATCAATATTTTCGATAATTTCATCAAAATCATTAGTTTTTTCTATAGTGTTTTTGAAGGGATAGAGATTGACACAAACAATATCAATAGGAAAAATCCCTTTTTCTTGTGCGACTTCGCAGTCCTTTTTCTTGTCTCTTTGATATAAAATACCACCATGAATTTTAGGGTGCAAGGTTTTTACACGCCCTTCAAACATTTCTTCACTTTGTGTATAAGAGCTCACATCCATAGCTTCAATATTATTTTGTTGTAACAATTGCAAGGTTCCGCCTGTGCTGAGAATTTTGTAATCTAATTTAATTAGGCCTTTGGCAAAATCTACAATGCCCTCTTTGTCGCTAACACTTAGTAATGCATACATAATTACCCCTTGTGGTTTTTTGGTAATTATGCCTGATGCTGCCTTAGAATCTCATCAAATAATTGATTTTTTTCTAAAAAATTTATATTTTTAAATTGTGTTTTATTAAATGTTGTTTGGCGTTTGGCAAGTTGCATAGTATGGGTGTTGATCTGTTCTTTTAGTGTTTGAAAATCTATTTTTCTCTCCAAAAAATCTATACATTCTTTAGGTCCTATGGCTTTGAAGGGTTGTGCATTTTTTGGATATATTTTTAATAGATTTTGTATTTCTTCTACGCCCCCTAAATCTAGCATTTTTTGTGTTCTTAAGATGATTTTTTCTCTTAAAATATCTCTAGCAATACTGATGCAAAAGGTTGTAATTTTATAGGGGAATTTTTGTGGCGGATTGTGTAAAAAATATTGTGTAGGAGGGATTTTAGAAGCAAAATATATTTCTAGCCCTTTTTTTATTCTATAGGTGTCTTGAGGTTTGATGGATTGCGCAAAGTCTTTATCAATGGATTTTAAAGTAGAGTAGGGGTCTTGTAATGAATTTATTTGCAATTTTATTTCAGAGGAGATTTCTGGCATCGGGCTTAATCCATCTATAATTGCTTTGAGATAAAAACTACTTCCTCCTACAATAATTAGAGTGTTTTTTGTTGTTTTTTTTATTGCTTCTAAAAGGAGATTTTTAAAAAGCATTGCATTATTGTTTTGTGAGATTTCTAGAACATCAACTCCATAATGCTTGATAGAATCTAGCTCTTGTTTTGTGGGTTTTGCAGAGAGAATATTGATATTTTTGTAAATGCTTAGAGAATCTAGTGAAAAAATCTCCGCATCTAATTTTTTTGCTAAATCTAGTGCTAAGGCGCTTTTTCCACTCCCACTAGCCCCAAGAATTGCTAAAAGTTTTTTTTGTGACATTTAGGCTCTTGTGGCTAGTTTGTTGATTGCTTCAGAGTTTAGCTCATCCATATGGGTTTTTAAGACTTTTGAATACATATCTACAAGGCGATTGGTTTCTATGAGATTTGTCATCTCAACGACTGCATTTACATTACTTTTTTCTAAAAATCCTTGACGCAATGCAGAGGGGGTAAGGATATTTGTGCGATCATCTATTTTTTCTTCAGGATAGGTATATAGATTTTGTCCAACTTTTTTAAGTAAGCGAGGATTTGTAAAACTAACAATTGCAATTGCGTTATTTTGTGTTGCCTCTCCCGCATTTTCAGTATCTGCAACTCGTACATAAAGATTACCATTTGTATCTACTTCAATTTGAGATTGTGGATCAATTAAAATCCCTTCCTCGGTTTCTAAACCTGCTCTACTTAAGACATGATAACCTTCTTTGGTGCTTAGCATTCCATCGTCCCCGATTACAAAAGCTCCATCGCGTGTATAGCGAACACCCTGTGGGGTTTGTATGGCAAAAAATAGATTTTCTTTTGATAGGGCAAAATCTAGGGAGTTTTGTGTAGGCATCATTACTCCTAATCTTTGATCGCTATAAGAATCAGAAATAATTGGCACACGATCAAGAGCGCGATTGACAAATTTTGCTGCTTCTTTTGTATGGTTTTTTAAAGGAAGTTCTTGCTGGTATGCTTGATAAATTCTTAGATAATCCCCGATAATTACATCATCACGCTTGAAGGCATTAGTGTTGAGATTTGCAAGATTATTTGAAATTGTATCAAGGCGATTGAATTGTGTGACAATACCGCCTACAGCACCATAATAACCATTTTGCATAAAAACTCCTTATTTAAGATTCTCACATTTTAAGCAATAAGTATTCCTAAAAATCATTTTTTTTCTTATAGAAACAAAAGGGATTTTTGTGTTATGATAATAGTTTGATTTTATTTTGAGATTTTTTAATGAATTTGAAGAGTATTAAATTTTTATTGCTTTCTTATTTTGGAATCGCTTTAATTGGTGCATTTTTTCTTATGCTACCTTTTTCCCACACTAAAGAAATTGATTTTATTGATGCATTTTTTACCGCGACTTCCGCACTCACTTGCACGGGATTAATCATAAAAGATACGGCATTGGATTTTACTTTATTTGGGCATGGGATTATTTTGTTTTTGATACAGCTAGGGGGGTTTGGGTATATGACAATGCTTGGACTAATTTATGTGCTTTTTCGTAAGCGTTTGGGGAATGCGGAAAAAAACATGCTCAAAGAAGCGTTAAATCTTACAAAATATGATGATTTAATGGGGTTTATCAAAAAGATTTTAGTATATGTGCTTTGTGTGGAGTTTATAGGAGCATTGCTTTTGAGTTTGGATTTTAGCATTCGCTTTGGTTTGACAGATGGGATTTGGTATGGCACTTTCCATGCAATTTCAGCATTCAATAATAGCGGATTCTCTATTTTTCCAAATAGTCTTATTGATTTTCGGACGGATTTGTTGGTGAATTTTGTGATTTGTGCATTGGTAATTATTGGAGGGATTGGCTATATTTGTTTGGCAGAATTACATTTTTTTATAAGGGATAAAATAGGGCAGAAAAAATTTTGTCATTTTTCTTTACATTTTAAAATCGTAATTAGCGTTAGTATGCTTTTGATTGTGTTTTGTGCTTTTATGATTTTGCTTTTAGAATGGAAAAATCCAAAAACTTTTGAGGGATTTGAGTTTTTTGAAAAAATTATTGCATCAATTTTTACTGCAGTGAATTATAGAACAGCGGGGTTTGTTACTTATGATATGTCAAATCTTAGGGATTGCACTTTATTTTTCTCTATGATTTTTATGTTTATAGGAGGAGCGCCAGGAGGAACGGCAACAGGAATCAAAGTAACTACAGTAGCAGTTTTATTTGCTTTTTGTCGTAGTATTTTAAATAATGAAGAAGCGCGATTATTTGGGCGTGCGATTAATGAGGAGAGTATTCAAAAAGCATTACTTATTTTTATTATTTCTAGTTTTTATTTTATAGCTCTATCGCTTTTGCTCGTTTTATTTCAAGCTGATATGGCATTTTTGCCTTTGTTATTTGAGACAATGAGTGCGTTTTCTACAGTGGGAATTTCTACTGGAGATGGGGGGATTTTATCCTTGAGTGTAAATTTTAATGATGTGGGAAAAATTATTATTGTTGTGGCGATGATTTTGGGTAAATCTGGAGTGATGATTTTTACTTTGGCATTATTTGGACGTGCTCGGGTAAGTAGGGTGAAATATTTGAAAGAAAAAATTATTTTATAGAGAGGAAAAAATGAAAAAAAATTATGGTGTGATTGGGCTTGGAAAATTTGGTTCTTATATTGCAAGGGGATTGATTGATCAAGGGGAGAGTGTGATTATTTGTGATAATTCTCAAGAAAATTTTCGAGATTTTAGGGAAGATGTTGAGGATTTATATATGTTGGATTCAACAGATGTGCTTGCACTCAAAGAAGCCGGGGTTAGTGAGCTTGATGTGGCGATTGTGAGTATTGGAGAGATTGAGGCATCTATTCTTACTGTGATGGCATTAAAAGAATTGGGGAATAAAACAATTGTAGCAAAGGCTACGAACAAAACTCATGGACAGATTCTTTCAAAAATTGGTGCTGATCATGTGATTTATCCTGAGAGAGAAGCTGCAAATAGGCTTCTGACAGACCTTTTGACTTCCAAAGCAGATGTGAGTTTAATTAGTGAAAATCTTAAAGTGTGCAAGGTTTTGGCAAGTGATATTTTTGGTAAAAAAACAATTAGAGAAATAGAAGAGGGGAGTGTTAGGCGAGATGAAGAGGATAAGATTGTTCAAGAGATTAAGGTTGTTGCAATTAAAAAAGAAGATACTTGGATTTTGCATCCAGAGGATAGTGACGTAGTTGAGAATGAAGACTTTGTTGTTTTTGCAGGAAATGATAAGAGTATTGATTTTTATGTTAATAAGTTTGAAAAACTTTAAATATGGAGAAAATTGACAAAAACTAAAAAAATAATAGTTAGAATTTGTAAAAGACTAGAGGTGATTTTTTGTATAAGCTAATTTGTGGGATATTCTTTTCTTGCACAATAGTTTTTGGAATGGGGTGGCAAAATATTGATGAGTTGTATGAGCATTTAGGAAAAGTTAAACTTAGTGATTTGCAAGATAAACAGATAAAGGTTTTGCTAAAGGATTATTATAGGGATTTGAAAATTTGGTGGCGCAATAATAAGCTAGTTAATGATAAAGTCTTAAGACTTTTTGCAACAGATGAATTTTTAAATCATAAAACTAAAGACTTTGTTCAAAATAACCAGCATGATCGTGCTAAAATCGATTTAATATTTTTAGAAGGATTGTATAATATACTTACAAAAAAACAAAGAGAAGAGTTAATACGAAGTTTTTATGAGGAGTAATTTTGGGGCGTTTGTTGCTTGTAGAAGATGATTTAGAAATGCAAGAGTTGATTGTTGCGTATTTAAAACAAGCAGGGTTTGAGAGCATTGCTACAGCATCTCCATTGCAAGCCTTAGAAATTTTGAATACTCAAAAAGGAATTGATTTAGCCATTATTGATTTGACTTTGCCAGATATGGATGGTTTTGAATTGTGTAAAAAAATTCGTAGTTTCTCAAGTATTCCTATTATTATTTCTACTGCAAGAGGGGATATTTATGACAAGATCCAAGGATTTGAAAAAGGGGCAGATGATTACTTGGCAAAGCCTTATGAGCCAGCGGAACTTATTGCTAGAATCAATGCACTTTTGAGGAGATTTAAACCTAAAGAATTGGAATTTGACAATCTTAGTATTAATGTGCAAAAGAGAGAAGCTTTGATTGATGGGAGAAATATTGATTTGACAAATACAGAATTTGATATTTTGATTTTTTTGATTGAAAATCGCTCATATCCTGTCTCAAGAGAAGCTATTGCAAATTCTATTAATGCAATTCATGAAGAAAGCTCTTTGCGAAGTATTGATACACATGTAAGAAATTTACGTGCTAAGCTTGGGGATTCTGCAAAAGAACCAAAATTTATTCAATCGGTGTGGGCTATAGGGTATAAATTTTGTCTTTAAATAGCTTAAGATTCAAGTTTATTCTTGCCTTTAGCATTGCGATTTTTTTTGTCTTTATTTTATGGTATCAAATTGAAAGATTAGTTGATGAGCGTCAAAATGAACGCCTTAAAAATGAAGTTTTTGTTTTTGTTCAAACGATTTTACCAAATTATACAGCGGGAAATTGGGTTGGTGTGGATCATATTATTAAAAAGTTTGGCTATCAAATTGTTGAAGATATTCCCAAAGATATAAAAGAGCTTTATTTTAAAGATGATGGAATTTTAAAAATTTTTATTTTTGAGAATGCGGAGTATGCAGGATTCTTGTTGCAGTATTTTGATGATAGTTTTGTAGCAATTAAAAAAATTGAATTTAATTTTTGGGAAGAATATCGCTTGCAGGTTTTACTCTTGCCAATTGTATTTGTTTTGGTTGTGTTGCAAATTATTTTATATGCAATCCTAAACCCTTTAAATCGCGTTGCAAGAGTTTTGCGTGATTTTACTATTGAGGGAAAATATGATTTTAAAATCCAAACTAAGAGAAAAGATGAAATTGGAGATTTGATTAGATTGTTTTTAAAAGCACAGCTTTTTGTTTCTAGAACTTTAAAATCTAGAGAGTTAATATTGCGAAGTTTGGGACATGAGTTGCGAACACCACTAGCAAAAATGAAACTTATTTTAGCGCTTAAAGAAAAAGTTAGTTCTGATGATATGAAATTGCAAAAAAATATCCAAGAGTTACAAAAAATTTCCGATAATATCTTAGAGTTTGAAAGATTGCATAGCGGTAATATTATTCTGGAGAATAAAGAGTTTTTTAGTGAAAATTTGCTTTTGGAAGCTTTGAGTGGTTTTGAGGATGAAGAAAGTAGAATTTTTATAGATCTTAAGGAAGACTTTTTAATCCGTAGTGATTTGCGTCTTTTGGCGGTTGTGATAAAAAATTTGGTAGAAAATGCGTTAAAATATTCTGATGATGGCATGGTTTTTGTAAGTGTAGAACATAAAATAATTTGTATTAAAAATCTTGGTGAACCATTGCAATATGATATTAGTTATTATTTAGAACCTTTTTATCGCGATGATTCTCATCAGACAATCAATGGTAATGGTTTGGGGCTTTCTATCGTGGATGAGATTGTAAGGATTTTAAAAGTAAAGCTAAAATACCAATACATTGAAAAATATCACCATTTTTTGTTAGATTTTAATTAAGCTTGAATAAGGAGGATGACAATGAGAATGTGTAATATTGTTTTTGAAAATTTTCAGCAGCTAGAGAATGAGTTAAAGCACCATAAGATTCATAATGATAGCGATGAAAAATATTTCATACAGATTTTTACAAGCCTTGATGATAAAAAAATTGCAAAAGAACTTGTTTGTTTTTTTGATAAAGAACTTGTTTGTGAAGTACTTTTAACTCAAAGTGGCGAAGAAGTAATCATGATGGGGGATATCTTAGTTTCAAAAATTTTAATTAGTATTAGCTGTTTTAAAAATTCTACTTTAAGAGGCGGGTATTGCCCTTCAAATCTTAGTAGTGAGGAAATTGCAAAATTTTTTCTTGAAAAAATTATTACCAATCGCACAAAACTTTTGGTGATTTTTATAGCCTGCGGGAGTTTTTATGATAAAGATGTCTTAGCAATTATCAAAAAAATTGCACCAGATGTAAGAATTTGTGGAGGGAGATCACATCCTGTTACTTTTGGAACAATGGTGGGGTTAGTAGGAAATAATCATGATATTTATGAAGATGGTCTTGTATGTGTGGGGATTGATTCTGATGTTTTGAGTGTGCAAAATAAACATGTTTTTGGTTGGGATAGTGTGGGGTTACCACTTAAAATTACAAAATCTAAAGATAATGTTGTTTATGAGATTGATCGACAAAAACCTGTGGATATTTTGCGTAGATTTATGGGGGCGATGGCATTAGATTATATTTTGACAACAACATATATTTTTCCATTAATTTATCATGTAGATGGGATACCTGTAGCAAGAATCGTGTTAGAGATTTTAGAGGACGGATCGGTGGTATTAAATGATGCGATTCCCGAGGGTATTGAGGTGCGTTTTGGTTTTGGTTTGATTGAAAATATTCAAAAAGAAACTGAAGAGGTTTATGCAGATATTCCTACTAATACAGAAGCGATTTATATGTATTCTTGTGTAGGAAGATTGATGTTTGCAGGTAGGGAAGCATTAAAAAATACACTGAAAATTTTTAATTCTAAACCTTCCGCAGGGTTTTTTACTTTTGGAGAGATTTATTCTGCTAAGGACTGTAATATATTTTTGGGATTGACCAATACTTTTTATTGCCTTACAGAAGGTGAGTTTGAAACATCTATTATTGCTAGAAAAAAAATTGTTAATGAAGTAATTCCAAATAAACATGTAATGGTAATTAACACTCTATCAAATCTTATTTATGAGGTAAATCGTGAGATTTTACAGCTTAATAAGGAATTTGAAGCTTATAAAAATCTAATTAATGGAATGATGTTGCATATTGTCACAGATCCTGATTTAAAGATTTTATATGTCAATGATAATTTGGTTAAAACATCTTCTTATGCGTTAGAAGAGGTGGTTGGTACAAATTGTTTAGAATATATTGATGCTGAAACTTTAGTGGAAGTTGAACAAAATATTCTACCACTTCTAAAGCGTGATGGCAAATGGAGTGGAAAACTCAAACAATACAAAAAAGATGGCTCATCTTATTATGTCAAAATGGTTGTGCAGGCAATTAAGAATGATGAAGGAGAAGTAATACGTTATTTGATTGGACAACTTGATGATACAGATGATGAACTTAGGCGTATGGCACTTGAAGATAATTCCGCATTTCTTAAGCATTCTGATGAGGAAAAGCGCCATTTGCTTGAGCAGTATCGATCTATTGTGGATAAAAATCAAAGCGTATTCCGACTTGATTTACAAAGAAATTTTATTTATGGAAATGATATTTTTTTAGAGATGACGGGTTTAAAACTTGATGAGATTCTTGGAAAAAATATTTATGAATTTATCCCAAAAGATGAACAATGGCAGTTTTTAAAAATTGGTGAGGATTTGATTGAGAAGGGATATTATGAAGGAGTATTGCAGTATACACGCAGGGATGGTAAAAAAGTTTATATCCGAAGTGCAGGAAATTTTATTTGGGATCTCAATCATAATCCTGTTGAAATTATTGCCATGGGGGTGGATATTACTTCTGTTGTAGATAGCGTGAAAGAAATTGAGGCAATACAAAAAGATGTTATTTATGCGATGGGGACAATTTGTGAGGGAAAAAGTAGAGAGACAGGAAATCATATTATTAGAGTCGCAGAATATTCCGCACTTTTAGCGAAGCTTTATGGCTGTACTCGTGAAGAACAGGAATTATTGCGTATTACTTCACCAATGCATGATATCGGCAAAGTAGGAATTTCAGATATGATTTTAAATAAGCCTGGAAAATTAACACCAGAGGAATTTGAAATTATGAAAACGCATACAACAATTGGTGAAGATATTTTTAAAGATTCTAATCGTTTGATTCTAAGAACTGCGGGTGAGATTGCAGGTAGTCATCATGAGTGGTGGAATGGTGAGGGATATCCACGAGGCACAAAAGGTGAAGAAATACCACTATATGGCAGAATCACCGCTTTAGCAGATGTTTTTGATGCGTTAAGTAATGATCGATGTTATAAAAAAGCTTGGCCACTAGATGAGGTTTTGGCGCATATCAAAAAATTAAGTGGTAAACAATTTCAACCAGAGCTAGTAGAATTATTTTTAGCAAATATTCATCAGTTTTTAGAGATTAGTAGAGCATATCAAGATGTGGGGTAATCCCCCCCCCCCTTTTTTTTCACTTTCAAATATTTTTTCTTTTTACTTTATTGTCTTAAAAAAAGATCTACAAAACTTGATATTTTTTGGGGTTTTCTAGTGCGCGATAAAATTCTTTTTTGTCGATTTTTTTATCCCAGATTGCGACAATAAGACAAGCAACCGCATTTCCACATAAATTCCCGCAAGCACGGATTTCGCTCATAAATTTATCTACTCCTAACAATACGACAACGCAAGCCGCAGGGATTCCTGCCCCTGTACCAAGGGCTTGTAATGTTCCTGCCAGGACAATAAAACCACTACCTGTAACACCAACTGCTCCTTTTGAAGTGATCATTAAAATTACAACAACTTCAATATAATGTTCAAGACTTAGGGGAATATCAAAGGCTTGTGCGAGAAAAATTACAGAGAGTGCCATATAAATATTTGTGCAATCAAGATTGAAACTATAGCCAGTGGGGATAACAAGACCGGTTACAGCGCGATTAATCCCTGAAATTTCTAGCTTTTTCATGAGTGGAGCCAAGACACTTTCAGAGCTACTTGTTGCAAAAACCATCAAAATTTCTTGACCAATTAAGCGTAAAAATTTAAAGATATTGACTTTTGCAAAATAGCATAAGATTCCTAAAATACCAAAAATAAAAAATGAACAAGCAAGAAGCATTACAAAAAGTAAAAATAACATGTTGTATATACTTTCAAAACCAAACTTACCGATTAAAAATGCCATTGCACCAAATGTGGCAATAGGGCTAAAATACATCAAAAGTATAAGAATTTTAAAAAAGAATTTTTGTAAAATATTTAAAAAATCAACAACTTTCATTCTCCATTTTCTAGGAGTAAACAATAATAAAATTGCAATGACTATTGCCATAAATAATACTTGGAGGGTTTGTGCATGTAAAAATGGTGTGATAGGATCCTTAGGAATGGCACTAAGAAAAATATGTGAAATTGAGCTAATATCTTTGGCATCTATATGTGTGTATTTATCAACTAAAGAAGAATCTAGAGCATCGATGGCAAAGTGAAGCCCACTTCCTGGTGTGAAAATCTCTCCAAAACATACACCAATAATAAGTGCTATTGTGCTAAAAAATTCAAAATATAAAAAAGATTTGATACCAATACTACCTAAAGTCTTAAGAGATTCAAGTCCGATGATTCCCGTAATGATTGTCAAAAAAATAATTGGACCAACAAGAAACTTTAGACTCTTAATAAAAGGGTCGATGGTATAGGGTTTAAGATTTGAAGCATGGTGAGGAGATATCGTCCCTAAACAGATACCAAAAATTAATCCAATAATTACCCAAAAAGCAAGACTTGTAAATAATTTTTTATAAAGAGGTAGAGGAACTTCTTCCATTTTGTTTTCCTTAATACTTAATAGATGTTACTTATTGTTATATATTAAAGTTAATAATAAACTTTACAAAATAAGCATATCGCAAGTTTTTTAAAGTATAATGCAGAAATTTATTAAATTTTAGGATAAAAAATGTTACAAAAGCATGAAATATGTTTAGTTTTGATGGCCGCAGGAAGCTCCACAAGATTCCAAAAAATGTTACCTTTTGAAAAAAAAGTTAAGAAACAATGGTTGCGATTAGATTCTAAACCTTTATGGAAAAAGGTCTTAGAAGATTTGATAGCATTAGATGTTTTTGGCGAAGTGGTTGTAGGAATGGATGAGAATGAGGTAATTTATGCACAAAATTTTTGTGATGTAAAAATTGTTGCTGGTGGCAAGACACGCACACAAAGCTTGAAAAAAATTTTGGAACATGTGCAAAGTCCTTATGTTTTTGTGACTGATGTGGCAAGATGGGATATTGATAGGGATTTATGTTTAAAGTTGATATCACTTTGCAAGGATTATGATTGTGTTGTGCCTTTTATTTCTTGTGTAGATACAATTTATTATAAAAATGAATCAATAAATAGAGAAGAAGTAAAACTTATTCAAACCCCACAAATATCTCAAACTTCAAAACTAAAAATTGCATTAGATAAAGAATATACTGATGAAAGTACTGCGATGTTAGATCATAATTTTCGTGTAGGGTTTGTGCAAGGAAGCTATAAGATGCAAAAACTTACGAGTTTAGAAGATCTTAGAGCGCTTGTAAATCAAGAAAAATATAGCCCTAGTGAAAATATTGTTACAGGAAGTGGGATTGATATTCATGCATTTGTTGAAAAAAAGCCCATGGTGCTTGGTGGAGTGACAATAGAAAGTCCTTTTGGGTTTAAAGCACATAGTGATGGAGATGTGCTTTTGCATGCATTAATTGATGCACTTTTGGGTGCTATTTGTGGTGGAGATATTGGAGAGTGGTTTCCAGATACTTCTAAAAATTATGAAAATATTGATTCTAAGATTTTATTAGAAAAGATTCGCGCTTTTGTGGTGAGCGTAGGGTATGAGATTTTACATATTGATGTGAGTATTTTGGCACAAACTCCAAAAATTAGCCCTTATAAAAAACAGATTCAAGAAAAATTAGCAGAGCTTTTGTATATGAAAAAAAATCAGGTTAACATTAAAGCCACAACTGCGGAAGGTCTGGGATTTGTTGGACGTAAAGAAGGTGTTTGTGTAATGGTGCAAGCGACATTAAAATTTATTGATTATAGGGAGATTTATGCGAGTATTAATTATTGAAAATGAAACATATTTGGCACAAAGTATTGCATCAAAATTAGGAGGAATGGGATATGTTTGCAGTATTGCACCATCATTAGAAAATTTTTACCATGTAGATGCAGAAGTAATATTGCTATCTTCTAATGCTTGTGGAGATGAGTATGAGAATTTTATTAGAAGCAATTCTCATGCAATTGTAATTATGTTGGTTTCCTATATTAGTGATGATACGATTATAAAGCCTGTGCAAGCGGGAGCAAAAGATTATATTGTAAAACCTTTTATGATTGATGAATTGCTACGCAAGATTGCGCATTATGTGGATTATCAAAAACTTGTTGCAAAAGTGGAATTTTATGATTCTTATTTTAATTTTGTGGAAAAAGAACTAAATATTCCATCTTTGCCACAATACCTTCCACCTTTTATTATCAAAAGTAATTCGCAAAGAAGTGCAGATATTTATGCGATGAAATATGCAAGAGCTAATCAAATTACTTTTCAAATTCTTAATTTTAACAATCCCGAATGGCGAAATATTCTTAAAAACTCCATAGGTAAGAAAAAGTGTTACTATATTACCAATTTTGAGAGTTTGAAAAAAAATGAAGCCAAAGAGTTTTTGGAAAATATGTCAAAATATAGTGTAATTGTTTCCGTAATTTGTGATGATGAAATTTCTTTTTCACAAATTGTGGATATTACACATATATCTAACCAACAAGATTTAGGTGGCGAAATTCTTTCTATTAAGGAATATGAAAAAGTAATGATTATGAAGTTTGAGGGTAGATATCCTGATGTAGAATTGGCAAAAAAGCTAGGGATTAGTAGAAAAAGTTTATGGGAAAAAAGGAAAAAATATGAAATCTCAAGAAAAAAATAAGCAGCTTTATATCGATAATGAAGCCGTCAGTGCACTTTCTTTTTTGCAAGAAGGTTTGCTTAGTCCTGTAAAAAAATTGATGAATAAAAAAGAGACTGAGCAAGTGGTAAAAACAGGGATGTATCAAAATGTTTCCTACCCTTGTCCTTTTTTGCTTAGCCCCAGCGGAAGACGCAATGAAGAGGTATTAAAAAATGTACAGAAAAATGAGCAAATTGATTTGGTGTGTGAGAGGAAGATTGTAGGAAGTATTCAAGTAGATGAGGTGTTTCCTATTGATATTGAGGAGCGTTTATCCCAAATTGGTGCGATTTTAGAAGAAAAAGATTATATCGCTAGGCGTATTGGAAAATATGCTTTGAGTGGTAAGGTAGAGATAGAAAATCAAATTAATAATTTAAAGCAACTTGTTAATGATAAAAAAGAGAAACTCAAAGCTAAGAGAATTACAGGTGTAATTTTTAATGCTAACCCTATTCATCGTGTTCATGAAAAAATTTTGCGTGAAGAGTTTAATGATAGTGATATGATAGTGATATTTTTGTTGCGTTATCATAGGGAAGATTTTTTAAGTTTTGAGATACGTCAAAAAAGCCTTGATCTTGTATTGAATAAATTTCTTTCTAAAGAGAGAATTTGTGTTGTGCCTTTGGATGTTACTTATTTATTTGCTGGTCCTAATAAAATGATTTTATATGCATTAATTGCAAAAAATTTTGGTTGTACAAAAATTTTACTTGGGCAAAAAACACGAGGACTTTCTGTGTATTATAACCATCGCACACGACATAGTGTTTTTGATTCTCTAAAGGGGATAGATATTGAGGTAAAAATTTTAGATGAATATGCATATTGTACAAAATGTAGATGTTTGCTAAATGCTAAAAGTTGTCCTCATGGCCAACATCATCATATTATTTATTATGCAGAATCTCTTTTGCAGTTTTTTAAAATGGGGATTATACCACCAACAATTTTGGTTAGAAAGGAAGTGTCAGCATTGATTTTAAAAGAGTTATTTCCTGAGCGTTTGGAAGAAATGAAGCAAATTTATTATGGGGCATTGCCATCAGATGGTGTTTTTTCAGAGAATGTGCAAGAAGATTTTTATACAAAACTGATTGATTTGTATCAGATTAGAAATTAAGGGGGTTGAAGATGCGAGAGTGTTTTTTGACATTATTTTTTAGCGGCAAGTCGCCTATAGCTTCAGGGACTGTTGGAAGTTTGGTGGCTTTAATTCCAGCGATATTTTTAGTGCAGTTTTCTAGTCAAACTTTATTTTTGTTGGCAATTTTAATTGGTGTGATTGCAGTAAAACAAATTGATATTTATGAAAAAGAAAAGCAAGTGCATGATCCCAAAGAAATTGTGATTGATGAGCTTGTGGGAATGTGGTTAGCCTTAAGTATTGCTGTGGGGGCTATTGGGTTTTCATGGTGGGCTGTAGTGTTGAGTTTTGTATTTTTTAGAATCTATGATATTACAAAGCCATCTATTATTGGAAAGATTGATAAAAAACTTAAAGGTGGCTTAGGGGTTGTTTTAGATGATGCATTAGCAGGTGTAATTGGAGGTTTTAGCACAGTTATTGTGCTAAAACTTATGGAATTTATACAAAAATTTTAGAAAATTATTGAAATAAAAGCATGGATTCTGTGATAAGGGATATTATAGATGGGGCGGCCTGTTTGATTTGTAATTACCATGCTGCCTAAATTATCGCGGTTTGCTTCGGGACTTATGCTTGTTTGTGCACCTTCTCTATTTGTAAGGTTTCCTCCTGTGTAGCGGATTCCAAAATTAACGACATTGGAAATTTTATAGCCAATACCTCCACCATAAATAACTCCATCATATTGTGTTTGAATTGTGGGGTATGCACCCGCGTTTGCAGACTTGTAAGTATCTTTCATAAAAAGCCAAGTATATCCTGCAAGCCCTGCAATATAAAATCCTTTATATTCTAGTCCAATCATCAAAGGAAGTTCTACACCAAAGCCTGCAAGTCCTTCTGTTTCTTGTCTTTCTAAATAGCGGTGATCACTTAAAATATTAGATTTAGAATTTGGCATTACTTTGAGATACATAGGCACACTAATTTCAGTACCAAACATAAAATTCATTCCACCAAGCACAGATTCTATGCTGCGTAAATAAAGGCTATAACCCAAATCCACAGAAAGGTATTGTGATTTTCCTAAAAATGTGTAAGAGCTCCCTGCAGACCCTTCATTGAAAAAATACCAGCGTCGTACTTTTCCTGTAGCAGGGGTTCCATCTACAACAGAGCCTTTAGTAAATTTTCCTAAATTTTTATTAGTTTTTGTTGTTTTTGCAGGTGCGCTAAATGCAAGATTAAGGCTTAAAAGTGCGCATAAACAAGTCAAAAGTGTTTTTTTCATCTTTTCTCCTTTTCTACAAAGAAAATATTAAACATCAAATTATAATAAATATTATGCAGAATATATCGGTAAAATACTAAATATTTTTAATAAAGGAGTAGCGTGCAAGAACAATGTTTAACCCTAATGGCATCTGCAGGGAGTGGAAAAACCTTTGCGCTTACTTTAAGATATTTAAGTTTATTGTTTTATGGGGCAAATGCTAGTGAAATTTTAACTCTTACTTTTACCAAAAAAGCAGCAGCAGAAATGAGAGAACGGATTGCCATGGCTTTGGAGGGTTTGGCGAAGGGAGAGGAAAGCTTATTTTTTAAAATATTAGTGGAAGAATATGGTTTTAATAGAGAGGATATTTTAAAAAAAGCTCCAAAGATTTTTGAAAGATTTTTAAATTGCAATACCAAGATCACGACACTTGATGCATTTTTTAATTTTATTGTGCGTAAATTTTGTTGGAATGTGGGGTTGAGTAAAAATTTTGTTATTAAAGAGCAAGATATACATCAAGTAAATCATCAATTTTTATCCTTGTTAGATTCTGCAAGTTATCAAGAGTTTTTAGAATTTTGTTTTAGATATGAAAACCCTTTGCGTATTTTTGATTTTTTGCAAAGAGTGAGTTCAGAGATTATGGAATTTCAAGAAGCAAGTTTTGCAGTAGATTTGAAGGATTTGGAAGAAGATATTTTGCAGTCTTCTATGGAGATCAAGCAAAAAATAGCAAATATGCCCAAAGCAAGTACTAAAGCAAAAGAAATAATCAAGACTACAAGCCTTAAGGAAATGCTTGCAAGTCCAAAATGGCTTTTAGATGGTGATGAATATTTTTATTTTAAAAAATTAGAACTTAATATGAATCCAGAATTTGAAGCCATTAGACAAAAAGTTGCTTTGTATTTTAAAATCAAAGAATCAATAATTTTTTCTACAATGTCTCGTTTTAAGGAAGTGTATAAAAAAGCAAGGAATATATTAAATATCAAAAGTGCAAGTCTTAGTTTTTTTGATGTGACTTTAAAAGCCTATGAAGTTTTGGTAGAGAATTTTGATCGAGATTTTTTTTATTTTCGGCTTGATGATAAAATTAGCCATATTTTGCTTGATGAATTTCAAGATACTAATGCATTGCAATATGAAATTTTGTTGCCACTTATTGAAGAATTACGCTCTGGTGAAGGGAGACTTGGGGAGAGGAGTTTATTTTTTGTGGGGGATAAAAAGCAGAGTATTTATGGATTTAGGGGGAGTGATAGTAGTATTTTTGATAGGGTTACAGAATATACGACTACCAAAAGCTTAGAAAGTAATTATCGCAGTCAAAGCGAAGTAATTTTGTTTAATAATAAAGTTTTTGCCCCTATTTTTCCAGGCTATTTGCAAAAAGTTCCAGAAAATAAAGAAGCGGGGGGATATGTGAGAGTATTTCCTGAGAGTAGGGAAGTTTGTGAAATGCTAGAATCTATTCAACAGGCATTGCAAGATTTATTTGCTAAGGGGGTGCATGCAAGTGATATTGCGATTTTGTGTTATAAAAATAGTGATTTAGATTTATTAAAAATGCACTTTTCTCAAATTTTTCAGAATGTAAATTTTGTTACAGAGGGGAATTTGTCGCTTACACAACGCGTGCAACCTATGATTTTGCTAGAAGCTTTGAATTTTTCGCTAGATTCTTTGCAAATTCATCTAAAAAATATTGTTAAATTACTAGGGTTGGGATTTGAAACAGATTTGGAGTTACCAGTTTATGAGGAAAGTCAAGGACTTTCAGATTATATTTTTACATTGATGAAAAAACTTGGAATCTGTGATAATTTTGCACAAAAGTTTTTAGAAATTTCTTTTGATTATGAAGATCGTGAGAGTTTTTTGGAGGCTGTTACTAAAATTGATATTGATATGGTCAAGGAAAAAGTTGATGGTGTGGTGCTTATGACAATCCATGGATCAAAGGGATTAGAGTTTGAACATGTGATTGTATGCGATCGTTTTAGTAAACCAAATCATCGTAGTGATAATTTTATTTTTGTAGATCAAAAATTATATTTTACACAAAGCAAGAGAGAAGATTTTGATCCTGTTTATGCAGAGGTAAAGAAAAAAGATGAAAACAAAAAAAAGCAAGAAGCAAATAATGTTTTGTATGTGGCATTTACGCGTGCTAAGAGTTCTTTATTTGTAGTGCCTAGAAATAATGGAGCATTTGAAGGATTGGGATTACAGGCAATAGAGATCGGAGAAATTAAAGAACAAATAAAAAAAGAAGAAAAAGCAAAAAGCCAGGAAATGCTTTCTGTAGAACAGCAAGATTTTGGAAGACAAAAAGATTTTATTATTAAAGATTCTCCTAAGGAATTGGTGCAAAAAAATATACTTTTTGGAGAAGCATTGCATTATGCTTTAGAATATGGCTTTGGTTTTGGAATTAAAGAAGAGATTTTGCAAAAAAAGCTTTATAATCACTATGGATTTTATTTGGAAAAAGAAGCATTGTATACAATTTTGGAGCATTTAAAAAAATTAAAAAATGATTCTAAAATACAGACTTTATGTAAGGGTAAGCAGTTATTTGCTGAAGTAGTATTTGTAAAAAATTTTAGATTAAATCGTATGGATATGCTTTTGATAGGTGAGGAAATTGTAGTTTTGGATTATAAAAGTGGTAGTCATCAAGAAGAATATATTGAGCAATTACAAGGATATTTAGATATTCTTAAATCACATTTTGTAGGACAAAAAGTTCAGGGGTATTTGGTGTATTTATGGGAGCAGATTAAGTTGCAAAAAGTCGAATAATTGGTTGATTATTCAAGTATTTTTTATCAAGAGATATAATCAAAGTCTCGCAAAAATAAGGGGAAGATATGCAAATACGGTATTATAAAAATGAAATTTTAGCAGGTCTTGTGAGTTCTATTGCTATTATTCCTGAAGTGATGGGATTTGCTTTGGTGGCAAAATTTGATCCTATTGCTGGGTTATATACAGCTTTTATTTTGGGGTTGATTGCTGCATTACTTGGAGGGCGTGCAGGATTAGTTAGCGCGGCTGCGGGATCTATGGCAGTAGTTGCGGTGCATTTATCATTATCTCATGGCACACAATATGTGCTTGCAGCAGGAATCTTAGCAGGAATTTTGCAAATTATTTTTGGATTATTGCGTCTAGGAAAATGGGTGCGTATGATTCCACAAACCGCTATTTTTGGTTTTGTAAATGGTTTGGCAATTGTAATTTTTAGCTCACAATTGCAGTTTTTTGCTTCTGAAGGTGTGGCAATGTATGTAATTGTTGGTCTTACAATGGCTATTATGCTTATATTGCCAAAATTCTCGCGTATTCTTCCAGCAGGGCTTGTAGCAATTGTTATTTTGGGTTTTGGGGTATATTTTTTACAGATTAATACAAAGACAATTGGAGATTTGGGAAATCTTAATGGCGGCTTACCGCATTTTTCTTTGCCAGATGTGCCGCTAAATTTTGAGACTTTGCAAGTAATTTGGCCATATAGCTTGATTTTGGCACTTGTGGGGTTGATAGAGACGCTTTTAACTCTTTCTGTAATGGATGAAATGCAAAAAACAAGGGGTAATAGCAATAAAGAATGTATCGCACAGGGTTTGGGGAATAGTGTGTGTGGTTTTTTTGGTGCTATGAGTGGATGTGTAATGATTGGTCAAAGTATTATCAATGCAACTTCTGGAGGAATAGGACGCATTTCTAGTGCTATGGCTGCGATTTTTGTTTTGATTTTTGTGGTGAGCATTCCTGAAGTTATTAGTAAGATTCCTATGGGAGTTTTAGTGGGGATTATGTTTGTTGTGTCACTTAAAACTTTTGAGTGGGCAAGCATTTCGCGATTAAGAAGCATGAAAAAATCTGATATTTTAATTTTATTATTAGTAACAATAATTACGGTGGTTTTTGATTTGGCGATTGCTGTGATTATTGGGGTGATTATCGCAGCACTTGTTTTTGCTTATCAACAAGCAAAGATTACAACTACTACTATTTTAGAATCCGATGGCACAAAGGTGTATAAACTTAAGGGCCCATTGTTTTTTGGTTCTAGTGTAGGGTTTGTGCATGATTTATTTGATGTGGAAAATGATCCACAAAATGTTGTGATTGATTTTAGTGAAGCAAGAGTAATGGATAGTAGCGGGGTAGATGCTATTGATAAATTGACAAAAAAATATCTTGATATGCATAAAAGTTTGAAATTGCGGCATTTAAGTGAGGATTGTAAAGATGCCTTGCGATTGGCAAAAAAATACTGCACCTATGAAATTGATGATCCTAGCTATAAGGTTGCAAGAGATTTATAGGAATTTGAAGATTATGGGTCTTGGGTATAATGATAAAATGATCAAAAATGGAAAGATGGAATGAAGGTTAAAGAAATTTATGAGATATTAAAAGAGTGTTCTCCTTTTGAGATGCAGGAAGCATGGGATAATTGTGGTTTGCAAGTAGGGGGAATGGAAAATGAGGTCGAGCATCTTGTGGCGGCTTTAGAGATTGATTTGCAAGTTTTAGAGAAATTAGAGCCAAAAAGTTTAGTAATTGTGCATCATCCTTTGATTTTTAAGGGATTAAAACAATTAGATACAGAAGCTTATCCTAGTAATTATTTAAAAATTTTATTGCAAAAAGAATGTGTGCTTATTGCAATGCATACAAATTTTGACCTTTCTCATTTAAATGCTTATCTTTGTCAAGAAGTTTTGGGCTTTAGGGATTCTTATCAAGAAAATGGAATCATGTTTGCAAAATTACCCCAAGCTATGACACTTAGCGATTTGGCAAAAAAAGTGCAAAATGCAATGGGGCTACCTATATTAAAAGTAAGCGATCATGCAGGGGAGATTAAGGAAGTAGGGATTGTGTGTGGAAGTGGATTTTCTTTATTTTCTTTTGTGCAAGGGCGTAAGAATTTTTGTTTTCTAACAGGAGATATTAAATATCATGATGCAATGCTTGCAAGTGCTATGAAAGTGAGTTTGATTGATATTATGCATTATGAAAGTGAGCGTTATTTTGCAGAAATTATTCAAAGAATTTTGCAAAAAAGGGGATATAAGGTTATAATTAGCCAAACTAAAAACCCGTTTATTTTTTTGTAAGGATTGACAATGAACAAACATTTGCAACAATTAATTGAAGTGGCTAACCTTGATAAGGGGATTGACCTCTTGGAGCCAAAGATTGCACAAATCAAAACTAAGCTTAATAGAATTTTGAAAGAAAAAGAAAAAAAAGAGCAAGAAATTTTTCAAATTGAAGAAGAAAATGCAGAACTTTTATTGCGAAATAAGAATACACAAACAATGATTGAAGAAATTGCAATTCGTTTGGAGCAAATCGCTAAAAAACATAATGAAGTAAAATCAGAGCGTGAGTTGAAGGCATTGGTAATTGAAGAAGAACTTGCAAAAGAGCAGCTTACAAAAGCTAATCAGGATATTGAAGATATTGAAAAAATACAGGAAACAAAAAAACAAAAGCTCATAGAATTGCAAGAAGGAATCAAGGAATTACAAAGTGAGATTGAAGCAGAGGAAAAAGAAGTAGCCAAAGAAGTTGGGCTCGTAGAAGCAGAACAGGAAAAACTTTATGTAAAAAGACAAGAGCTTTATGCTCTGCTTGATCAAAAACTTGCAATTTTTTATGAAAAAATTAGAAATTGGGCAAAAAATACAAGTATTGTCCCTGTGAAAAAGCAGGCATGTGGTGGATGTTTTATTCGTATTAATGATCGCATTTATGCAGAAGTAAAACAAAGTAATGATATTGTTAATTGCCCACATTGTGGCAGAATCCTTTATATAGAAAACGCATAATAAGATTAAGATTGAAGTCATTTAGATTTTTTTATCTTTGTGTTTTAGGCATTGGCTATCTAGCCTTTTTGCCTTTTTTGTTTTTGCTAGTATTTAAGCAAAAGTATCGAAATTCCCTTCCTGCACGATTTTTTTGCCAACAAAAAAAGCCTTCAAAAGATACAGAAATTTGGTTGCATGCTTGTTCTTTTGGTGAAGTAAAATCTCTTGAGCCTATTATTTGCGAACTTTTAGAAAAACAAAAAAATATTTTATTGACAACTACGACACAAACAGGCTATGCTCTTGCGCAAAAGACTTTTTGTCAATTTGCAAATTTTCAAGTTTTATACCTTCCTTTTGAGATTTTTTTGTGGCGTTGGAAATCCTCTCTTCTTAACTTAAAAACGCTTGTTGTAACAGAATCGGAGCTTTGGTATATGCCTTTTTTTATGGCAAAAGATTTGGGGGCAAAAACTTTATTGATTAATGCTAGGGTATCAGATCGTTCTTATGATAAATATTTAAAATTGCAGTTTTATTATCGTGAGGTTTTTAGTTTTATTGATAAGGTTTTTGCACAAAGTCGTAATGATGAAATACGACTGGAAAGTCTTGGTGCAAAAAATATTCAAGTTTTTGGCAATCTCAAGGTTTATAGTAATATACAGACTACAAAGCTTTATAATAAGCCTTCAAAACTTGTTGTGGTTGCAGGAAGTAGTCATGCTGATGAGGAAAAAATTGTTTTAAAAGCTTTTAATGTGCTGCATAAAAAAAATCCCAATTCTCTTTTGATTTTAGCGCCTCGCCATCCTGAGAGGTTTGATGAGGTTTGTGCTATGTTAGAAGGGTTTAAGGTTTCACGATTGTCTCAAGATGGAATAAGTGATGATTCTGATATTATTGTAGTTGATATTTTAGGGGAGCTAAACAATATTTATCGAATCGCAGATATTGTGGTTTTGTGTGGAAGTTTTGTAAAGGTTGGCGGGCATAATCCTTTAGAGCCGGCATTTTTTGGTGCAAAACTTTTGAGCGGACCTTATATTTTTAATCAATATGTACTTTTTGATTGTGTGGAGAACTATGCGATTGTGCAAGATGCACAAGAATTAGAAAAAAAATTATTAGATTATGAAAATTTACCTCATTCAAAAATCAAAGTAGAAAAAGATTGCTTCAAGGAGTTGATGAAGGAGATTATGGCATGATGGAAAAAGCTTATAAAATCTTAAGCTTGCAGGAAAAAATATCTAATAAAAAAGCAAAAGAATTGATTGATAAGGGTTTGGTTTGTGTGCGAGGTAAAAAGGTGCAACTTGCAAGGGCAGAATATCCAATGCAGACAATTTTTGAAATTACAAGCCTTTTGAAACCTGAGGTAATTTTTGAAGATAGTAATATTTTAGCAGTTAATAAACCCCCATTTATAGAAAGTTATGATCTTGCAGATTGTTTTAAAGGTTGGGTTTTATTGCATCGATTAGATAAAGAGACAAGTGGCGTAATTTTACTTGTCCGACCCGATAGTGATTTTCATCTTCGTGCAAAAAAAGCCTTTAAAGAGCAGAAAGTTTATAAAGAATATGTGGCTTTGGTAAGCGGATTTGTTAGTGAGAAATGTGTGATTAATGAACCAATTTTGACGATTAAAAAAGGTTTTGCAAAAAGTAAGATTAGTAAAGATGGTTTGAGTGCAATTACACAAATTGAGCCTTTGAGTGTTGTGGGTAAAAAAACCTTGGTTAAAGCAGTGATTAAAACAGGGCGTACGCATCAAATTCGTGTGCATTTAAAAAGCATAGGGCATAGTATAGTGGGAGATAGGCTTTATGGCGGGATTGATTTTAAAAGAATCATGCTTCATGCTTTAAAAATTAAAATTTTTGATTATGAATTCTCTTCCCCATTACCAAAAGAGTTTCAGAATTTAGTTCAATGAGAGCTTTTGCATTAAATGGGAGTAAAGACTGCATTGTATGCAGCGGAAAAATCAAAGATTTTAATGCCCTTATAGATTTTCGAATGGAGTTTTTTAGAATCTTAAAAGAATGGGAGTTTGCAAAAGATCGGGTGTTATTTTTGGTGCTAGAGCGTTGTTTCCCATTAGAAAATAGCTTTTTTGGTTTTTTGTTAAATTTGGTAGAACAAGAGGGCTATACAATCAAAATTATTACTAGTGATTTTAGAATTTTTAAGAACTTTGAAGAATTGCGACTAGATAAAGTCTTTGATGTTTTGGTAAAAGAGGTTTTATGAATTTTTGGAATACAATTTATGAGCATTTTGATCCAGTGGCATTTGAGTTTTTTGGATTAAAAATCCATTGGTATGGTCTAGCATATCTTAGTGCTCTTCTTTTTGCACTTATGTTGGCAAAATATTGGGTGAAAAATGACAAAAATAGATTTTCTTTATCAATAAAAATGCTAGAAAATTATTTTATTTGGGCAGAAATCGGGGTGATTTTAGGGGCAAGGATTGGTTATGTAATAATCTATGATCCACAAAAATGGGAATATTTCTTGCAACCTTGGCAAATTTTTAATCCTTTTGATTCTTATGGGAATTTTATTGGGATTAGGGGAATGAGTTATCATGGTGCTTTAGTCGGGTTTTTATTTTCTAGTGCCTTGTTTGCAATCTATAAAAAAGTTAAGTTTTTAATGCTTTTGGATTTGATTGCACTTAGTGTGCCACTGGCTTATGTTTTTGGCAGAATCGGAAATTTTTTAAATCAGGAGCTTTTTGGTAGAGTGGTGGAAAATCCGGCATTTTTTGCTTTTGGAATTTTAGTAGATGGGCAGTTGCGCTATCCTAGTCAGTTGATTGAGGCATTTTTAGAAGGGGTGGTGGTTTTTTTGATTGTTTTGTGGATGCGTCAAAAAACAAAGATGCAAGGTGCATTGATTGTTACTTATGGTATTTCTTATAGTGCTGCTAGATTTATTTCTGAATATTTTAGGGAGCCTGATTTGCAAATGGGGGTTTATGCTTTTGGGCTTTCTATGGGACAGATTCTAAGTGCGGGGATGTTAGTTGTTACGGGATTAGTGTATTTATTGGCATTAAAAAATTATAAAAAATCTAATGTAAAAACAAATAAAGTTGTAAATAAAAAATCATAGGGCACTAGTGCCCTATTTATTTATGCACCTTTTGGTGGCGTGAATGCTGTGAGTTTTGGTATAGTGCCTTTGTATTTTTCAATATTAATCATTGCAGTATTTGCAATATTTCCATTCGCAAGTTCCGAGCTAGGAAGATCAATAGTTAGTACATTAGCATTGCCATTTTTGCAAAGCGTGTTATTTTCTTTTGGATTTTCTGGATCATACCAAGCACCCTCATAGATTCTTACCACGCCTTTTGGCACAATATCGCTAATTACCGCTCCTACAAGAATTTGTCCTCTTTTGTTGAATGCGCGTACAATATCTCCATTTTTGATTCCTTTATTTTTTGCATCTTGAGGATTGATCCATATAGGTTCGCGATTAGAGATGGCATATTGTTCTCTTAAGCGAGTGTTGCTTAGTTGAGAATGGAGTCTTAAACTTGGATGTGGGCTTACTAGGACAAATTCTGCAGGTGGATTTTTCATACCTTTCCATTCGATAGGTTCAATCCATTGTGGGAATGCAGGACAGCCTTCATATTGCATTTTTTCTATAGTTTTAGAATAAATTTCAATTTTTCCGCTTGGAGTGCCAAGAGGATTTAAGATAGGATCTTCTCTAAAATCTGCATATCTTATAAATTCTTCACCCTCTGGTGTTGGGGCAAAGGTAATAGGGCGATTATTTTTCCAAAAGGTTTTAAAATCTGGCATATTATTGCCATTTGCAAGAGTGATTCCTGTTTTTTGTGCTTGATTATAGGCGGTGTTGTAAAATTCTTCAAGCCATTGCATTTCGCTTTTATTTTCAGTGTATTGTTTTTCAAATCCACATGCCTTTGCAAGATCTGTAAAAATTTCAAAATCATGTTTGGATTTTGGTAACCTTTCTACAGCTTGTTTCATCGGGTAAATACTAAGATTGCTATAATCTCCACTCATTGTAAGGTCATTTCTTTCATAAGGTGTGGTGATAGGAAATACTATATCTGCCATTTTTGCAGTAGGAGTCCAATATATATCATGAACAATAATAGAACTTGGTTTTTTCCATGCTTTAATTAGGGTATTTGTATCTTGATGATGCACAAAAGGATTCCCGCCCACCCAATAAATTAGGTCAATATCAGGATAAGTGATTTCTCTACCATTGTATTTAATAGTTTTTCCTGCATTGAGAAGGCAATCTGCAATTCTTGCTACAGGGATAGCAAGTTCTGCACCATCCATCAAGGTTTTTTCTTCTTCTTTGCTTAAGACTTTTCCAATAGAGATTCCACCAATTACTGGTGCATTCGTGCTAGGTGATCCGCCATTACTATAATGATAACTAAAGCCAAAACCTCCACCAGGAAGTCCGATTTGCCCTATCATAGAACTTAGTGTGACAAGCATCCAATGAGGTTGTTCGCCATGGTGTTGGCGTTGCATATTCCAACCAGCCATAAACATTGTTCTATTTTCAAAAAATAATTTTGCAAGCTCTTTGATTTTGTTTTCAGGAATACCACAGATTTGTGAAGCCCATTTTGCTGTTTTTGGAGTGTTATCTTCTTTTCCTAGAAGATATTTTTCAAAAACTTCAAAGCCTTCTGTATATTCTTCTAAAAAATTTTTATCATATTTTTGCGTAATAAGCATGGTGTGCATAATCCCTAACATCAAAGCTGTATCCGTGTTTGGCGTGATGCTAATCCATTCAGCCTTGTCTTCAAAAAATTCTATAGTATTACTTTTGATAGGATCAATGCAAAGGATTTTTTTTCCACTTTCTTTGAGTTTTTTGAAATATTCTAGCCCTTGATTGTCCGTAGATGTCCAAGCAATTCTTAGTGTATCAATAGGATTTGCTCCCCAGATAACAACAACTTTTGAATGTTCTAAAACAATAGGCCAAGAAGTTTGTTGCTCATAGACTTCTAGAGTCCCTAAAACATGTGGCATAATAACTTGTGCAGCACCTGTAGAGTAATCACCAAGACCACCTACAAAACCTCCACCCATTGTTAAAAATCGATGCAATAAAGTCCTTGAGTTATGAAAATTTCCGCTAGATTTCCACCCATAAGATCCTCCATAAATTCCATTAGGACCTTTTTGTTTTCTTACTCTTTTGATTTCATCGCTTACAAGTTTGATGGCTTTTTCATAACTAATTTCTACCCACTCATCTGCTCCTCTAAGCTCTTTATGATTAGATTTTTTCTCAAGATAGCTTTTGCGTACCATAGGGGCTTTGATTCTATTTGTATTGATTCCATCTATAAGATCAGCGGTGAAATTTTGCAAAGGATTTGAGGTGAGATTGTCAAAGGCATTTTGGCTTTTTATGATTTTCCCTTCCTTAATAGTGAGTTTTAATGCTCCCCAATGTGCGGCGGTATAGACTTCTCCATTGATAACAAGATCAGTTGTAAAATGATTAAGTCCAGCGGCAAGAAGTGTGCTTTTGTCTAAAACTTGATTGATAAATGGAACAGCAGCAAAGATTCCTGTGTATTTTAAAAGTGTGCGTCTTTCTTGATTGATTTTTTTCATATTTTTCTCCTTATTGCATATCTTTTGCATGTTTTTGTAAGTATTCTATGACTAATTGATAATCTTTTTTTTCAATTCCTGTACGCCCTGCCATGGATTTAAACATGCTAGGCCATTGATTTGCACTAAATTCTTTGGTGTTGTGTAATCCATGACACATAGAGCAATTTTGTTCAAAAAGATTTTTTGCCTGTGTGTAAATTTTTTTAAGATCAGGGTCTAGTGCGTTGTTTTCACTCCAAAATTCTGCCTTGACTTTGTAGTAATTTTTTCCATCAATGGTTTCTTTTTCACCTTTTTTGAAGGTGATATTTGCTTTAGAATCAAAACCAGCACTTAAGATTCTTTTGCCTGCAATATAATAGATTGCAGGTTTGTTTTCTTCTTGATAACCCTCTATTGATAAAAGCACTCTATTGTTTTGTGTTTTTAAAACTTCTACTTTTGTAGTGGGAAGTAGTTTTCCAATTACTTTGGTGTTTGTAGAGTCTTGATACAAAGTTTTTACTTCTGTTACATAAAGCGGTGTGGCAAATATGGGGCTACAACAAAATAATGCAGCAAATATTGCATAATGTTTCATTTTTTCTCCTTTTTGTTTTGTTTTGTTACAAATATTATTTTATAACAAAAATATTTTAACTTTATTTTTTGAAAATATCTTTATTTATTAAAAAAAAATTATAAATATTAATAAAAAATGTATAAAAGTAACATTTATAAAATTAATATAAAATAGCAAAAATATAAAGTAAAAAAGGTTTTTGTTTGAGTGCGACAAAAAAAGCATGGATATTTTTGATTATTGCAATTATTGCAGAAGTTCTTGGTTCGAGTTCTTTGAAAATGTTTGAAGATAATTACTTGCTTAAGTATTTATTGATGGGTGGATTTATTACTTTTTCTTATTTTTTTGTAGGGATGGCAGTCAAACATATTTCTATTGGTTTGGCGTATGCGATGTGGGAGGCACTTGGTGTGGTGTTGATTTCTTTGATAGGAATGGTCTTTTTTGGAGAAAATCTAAGCATTTATCAAAAAATTGGAATTTTATTTAGCGTAGTGGGAATTATTTTTATTAATTTTGGAGAGCGGGAGTAATGGGAATATTTTTTATTATATTGGCGGCCTTGTTGGATATTGCTGCAAACTTGATGCTAAAAAAATCTAATGGTTTTCAGAATAAATTTTATGGTGTTTTGGCACTTTTGGAGGTTATGTGTGCTT